>NZ_DFQP01000071.1:0-2596 GCF_002377845.1 Microbacterium sp. UBA3486 | reverse complement strand
AGGCGTGCTGGCCGGCACGCGCCTCGCGCTGGGGAAGCCCGTCGACGGGCGCCTGTTCTTCGCGGGGGAGGCGACGGATGAGGATGCTCCCGGAACGGTGCGCGGCGCGATCGGCTCCGGTGCGCGCGCGGCCGAGGAACTCCTGATCCCGGCGACCTCGGGAGAGCGTGTCGCCGTCGTCGGCGCAGGGCTCGCCGGAGCCACCGCTGCCGCTCTGCTCGCCGAGGGAGGGCTGGAGGTGACGGTCTTCGAGGCCAGGGATCGCGTCGGTGGGCGGGTCTACTCCCGCGTCGACGAATCGTGGCCCGTGCCGGTGCAGCTCGGCGCCTGGCTCTTCGGCCCAGACGACGCCGACGTGCTCGACCGGATGAGCGAGGGAGAGGTCGGCGTCGTCGAACTGGCCGGCGAGATCTGGCGCGGACCCGACGGAGCTGTCGACCCGGTCGACCCTCAGCCCTTCGACGCGGCGATCACGACGGCACAGGCCGCGCCCGAAGACTCCTCGGTGGCTGATGCTCTGACCGCCGCCGGAATCGATACCGCCGACCCCGCGACGACTGCGCTGCTCGCGATCCTCGCCGCCCGCACCGGTGCCGGAGCCGACGAACTGTCCAGCTGGTTCGCGCCGCCACTGCCGACAGGAGACCCGAAGGCGGCGACCGGCGACGTCACGCCGTTCATCGAGCAGGCCCTGGACGGCGTCAAGGTGGGGCTCAACTCCCCGGTCGCTCGCCTCGCGTACGACGACTCCGGAGTGAGCGTGCGCCTCGGTACCGGAGAGGCGCTGTCGTTCGACCGTGTGCTCGTGACCGTGCCGCTGGGTGTGCTCCAGGACCGCAGCATCGAGTTCGACCCACCCCTGCCGTTCTCCAACCGCGGTGCGGTGTCGGCCCTCGGCATGGGCGCGATCGAGACCGTGTGGCTGCGGTGGGACGAGCCGTTCTGGGAGAACGAAGAGGCGATCTGGCACGCGGTCGGCGCCGATGTGGTGATCCCGACCTGGATCAACCTGCGACCCGCGACCGGCGAGAACGTGCTCGTGGGCATCGTGGGAGGTGCCGCGGCCGCCGAGTTCGCGAAGCTCGACGAGGACGAGGCCATCGAAGCGGCCCTCGCCTCGCTGGCCCTCTACGTCTGACCGATACGTTCACCGATCGGCGCCTGCTCGGGTGTTGGGGTCTCGGAGCTCGCGTCGACGTCCACGCGCAGTCGTCTCGGCAGCGGCATGCGGCTGACGAGCACGAGGACGGTGGCGACCGCGGCGAAGGTGCCGAGAGCGATCGCCGACGAGAGGATGAACTCCATCGGGCCGCTCACCTGTCGCGGGTCGAGGAAGTAGTACGGATACCAGCCGATGAGCGGCCCGCGGATCATGGTGGCGACACCCCAGATCACCGGGTAGGCGAGCGTCACCGGAATCACCCGCCAGGGGACGGAGCGGTGTCCGGGGGCCAGCGCCCACGCTGCCACCGTCACGGCGGGGAGCCAGAAGTGCAGCACCTGATCCGACCAGGGGACATCGATGCGGATGCCGCGGATGCCGGCCTGCCAGACCAGGATGGCGAACACGAGTCCGGCGGTGATCGTCCAGGTCAGCACGAGCGCCAGGGCGACCGTGAGCCAGCGCGGATCGCGAGCCGTGCGCAGGGCGATGACCCCCGCGATGCTCAGCAGCACCACGAACGCGATGTTCGACTGGTTGGTCAGATATGCGAAGAAGTTCTGGCTCGCGATGGTGTTCGACGCCAGTCCCCAGGCGAGTCGATGGATGAGTGCGACCAGGCAGACGGCGGCAGCGCCGAGGCGGAGCAGGCCGAAGACGGTGCGGGCCTTCACCGCTGCGTCACCACCCATTCCGTCATCAGCCGAGTCTACGGACCGCAGCTCGGAGGACCCGTCATGCGCGGAGGGTCAGCGTTCTGGTGGTGGAGAGGGCGTGGCGTGAGTCAGCGTCGGGGTTCGCGGGTCGACCACAGGGCCAGCGCGACGAGCACGGGCTGGAAGAACAGCCGGACGAAGCGCTTCATGTCCGTGTCGAGCCCGAATCCGTCACGGTGGTGCATCCACTGCGCCACGTTGCCGGGGAACACAGCGACGAAGAACAGGGCGGCGAACGTGCCGACCGCACGTCGGCGGCGCCGTGCCAGCAGCAGCGCGGAGCCGAGCGCGATCTCGGCCACGCCCGAGGCGAGCACCGTGGTGTCGGGGTCCAGCGGCAGCGACTCCGGCACCTGGGCCTGGAACTCCTCGCGGGCGATCGTGAGGTGCGAGACCCCCGCGAAGACGAGGGAGGCGCCGAGGAAGAGGCGACCGATGGTGCGGGCGGGAGTCGACATGATGCGAGTGTACGCCTCGGTCGCTGGGCTCAGATCAGGCGGCGGAGCGCCTCTTCGAGCGAGACGCCCTGAGCTTCGGCGCGGTCGCGCAGCCGCGCGTGCTCGTCTGCCGAGAGGGGGATACGCAGTTCGATCGGGTCGTCTTCGGGTGCATCCAGACCATCGAGGAGATCGGATGCCTCGGCCCACAGCGGCTCGGCGACGGCGGACGCAGCGGTCGGGGAGGCGGCGGAGGCCATCGTCGGCGAGGCCGCCCGAGC
>NZ_DFQP01000093.1:0-7246 GCF_002377845.1 Microbacterium sp. UBA3486 | reverse complement strand
GTTCAGTGCAGCTCGGCGTCGGCCGCCGACCGCTCCCAGCGGGTGAAGCGGACGGTGAGTCCGGCCCGGGTGGGCGCCGCGAGGAAGGGGCCGGCTGCGGCTGCGGACTGCCCGTCGAACGGCGCGACCCGCACCAGTCGCCATGGTCCGTCGTCGGCGCGGGCACGCACGATCACGGAGTCCGCCCAGCGGCTGACACGCACCGTGATCTCGCTCTCGAACCATTCGTCGACGTGGCCGACCGACCAGTCGGAGCCTCCCGCGGTGACCACGGCGCCGAGCCCGAGGTGATCATCGGCGTATTCCAGGCCGGTCTTGACCCAGTGCTCGTCGTCGATGCGCACGAATACGCCCGCCTGGTCGAACTGCCCGTCCCACGGGGCCCGGAAAGCGACCTCCATGGCCTCGCCCACCGCGAGCGGGGCGAGGAGAGCGTGCTCGTTATCGTGCACGAAGCCGTAGGCGGTGTGCCGCCAGGCATCGCTGCCTTCCACGGCGGTGATGTCGAGCGGAGCCGAACCGTCGGGGAGGGTGGACGGGGAGGCGGGGGCGTTGGTCCAGGTTCCCTGAGACCAGGGGATCATGTGCGATTCAGGCATGTTCTCAAGATATAGCCGATAAGCGCATAAGTAGAGCATTATTCGTGTTATGGTTATGCCATGGTCATCGCGGTACTCGCTGACATCGTGGGGTCTCGCCGACTCGACGATCGCACCGCCGCGCAACGCGTCCTCGACGACACCATAGCCGCGGTGGAGGTCGACCTCCCGCTGGCGACGCAGCCGCTCACGCCCACCGTAGGAGACGAGCAGCAGGGTGTCTACCGCGATCTGAGCGACGCGATGGTGTCGCTGCTGATGATCCAGCTGCGATTGCCCGACGGCATCGCCTTCCGCTTCGGCATCGGTGTGGGGGAGGTGCGTCCTGTCGAGTCGGTCCATCGCGAGCTCGCCGACGGACCGGGGTGGTATGCGGCCCGCGCGGCGATCGAGATCGTGCACGCCCGTGAGGGTCGCGCCGTGCCGCGCACGAGATCCTGGATTGTCGGAGCCCCGGGGCAGGATGAGGTCATGGAGAGCACGATCGCCGCATCGAACGCCTATCTCCTCGTCCGCGACGAGGTGGTCGGCGCGATGAGCGAGCGGGAACGACGGCTCACCTACGGTCGTCTGCTCGGTCGATCGCAGCAGGAGCTCGCGACCGAAGAGGGGATCACACAGCCCAGCGTCTCGAAGTCGCTGCGCACAGCGGGTACGGCCGCACTCATCGAGGGCGTCTGCGCGCTCCGAGGCGAGCGCGCATGATCGTCGCCGGATTCATCCTGCTGGCGGTCGGCGCCGCCGACCTGGTGCGTCAGTTCGCACCGCGCCGTTGGATCGGGTATCTCTCCGTCGCTGTCATCCTGCTCCTGCTCGGCAGCGTCAGCGACGCGCTCCTTCCCATGGTGCTCGCGATCGTTGCCGGTGCCCTCTGGGTGTGGTGCATGCCCACCGGACGCCCCGCCCCGCTGGGGTTCTGGCCCGCCGTGCTGCTCGCGGTCGTGAGCGTCGGCGCCGTCGTCGGGCTCGGTGCCCGTGCTGACGCCGGTCTGATCGGCGCGATCTGGCACCTCCGATCGCCGTTCGGTGAGGTCCCCTTCGACCTCGCGCTGCTGGCGCTGGGGGCCGGGGCCTTCCTCCTCGAGTCTTCGAATCTCGTGGTGCGTGCGGCGCTCGACGGGGAGCACACCTGGCTCCCGGCGGACCCGACAGACCCGGCAGACCCGGCAGCGAGCGCGTCGAGGGGGACTGTCGCGGCCGCCGAGACCCCGGTGGCTTCCGAGACGGTCGATGGTGTCTCCGACGACGCCGCGGAGGATGCTGTCGCGATGTCGGCGACGCTCCCGGTGGCAGCGCCCCGAGATCCGCGCAGCGGATTCAAGGGCGGACGACTGATCGGACCGCTGGAGCGCATCCTCGTCCTGATCCTCACTCTCGCTGCGGCCTATCCGATCCTGGCCGCGATGCTCGCGGCGAAGGGCATCGTCCGATTCCCGGAGATCTCGCGCGACGGCGAGACCGGGGCCCGCGCGGAGTACTTCCTCGTCGGCAGCCTGGTGAGCTGGGTGATCGCCCTCGGCGCCGCGTTCCTCGTGTGGTGGGCCGCGCACAGCTGACGGCAGGCAGTTCAGCCTCTCGACCGGTACCAGTCCAGCTTCTCCGCCAGACGCCGCTGCTGCGCGAGAACGTCGGCGAGTTGCTTCTCGACCGTCGCGGCGTGCTCCTCGAGGAGCGCTATCCGCTCGGGGACGGTGTCCTCGCGTTGGCAGAGCCGGCCGTAGCGACGCAGGCGTTCCACGGGCATGCCGGTCTCGCGAAGGCACTTGAGGAACTCCAGAAGTCCGAGCTCGGTGTCGGTGTACGCCCGATGTCCGCCCGCAGTGCGGGACACGGCGGGCAGGATCCCCTCGCGCTCGTAGTACCGGAGCGTGTCGATGCTGAATCCGGAGCGTGCCGCAGCCTCCGCCGGGGTGTACGTGGTCATGACCCGAGCATAGGACTTGACCTGGAGCGCACTCCAGGTTGCACAGTGAGGTCATGACCAACCGGAACGCCTCTGCATCCCCGCTCGTCCTCGGAGCGATGTCCTTCGGCACGCTCGTCGACGAGGAGACCTCATTCGCACTGCTCGACCGCTTCGTCGAGCGCGGCGGCATCTGGATCGACACCGCCGACTGCTACAGCTTCTGGGTGAGCGACACGGGGCAGGGGGGAGCCTCCGAGGAGGTTCTCGGACGCTGGCTCGCGGCGCGGCCGCAGGCGCGAGCACAGGTCCGCATCTCGACGAAGGTCGGTGCCGAACCCCTGTGGCCCGGGTCCTGGCCCGAACATCGGACAGGGCTCTCCCCGCGAGCCATCCGCGCTGCTGTCGACGGGAGCCTCGCGCGTCTGGGCGTCGACAGGATCGACCTGCTGTGGCTGCACCAGGAGGATCGGGCCGTCGCGATCGAGGAGACCGTGGACGCTCTCGCGGCGCTCACCGCAGATGGCACCGTGAGCCGCGTCGGTGCCTCGAACCACCCGGCCTGGCGCATCGAGCGCGCCCGTGCACACGCCAGGTCCATCGGCAGCGTTCCCATCGACGCGTTCCAGTTGAACAGCACGTACCTGCGCACGCGACCGGGAACGCTTCCCCCCGGGGTCGCCCATCCTTTCGGTGTGTTGAGCGATGAGCAGCGCGACTTCGCCCTGGCGAACGGGCTCGAGATCTGGGCGTACACGCCCCTGCTCTCGGGTGCCTATGACAATCCCGCGAAGCCCGTGCCCCCGGTGTACGACCATCCCGGAACCGCAGGTCGGCTCGCGGTGCTGGGTGAGGTCGCGGCGGCGCGAGGGCTCGGACGGGGGCAGATCGTGCTGGCCTGGCAGCTGGCCCGCGGCATCCGCCCGATCCTCGGCGGCAGCAGGGTCGATCAGCTCGACGTCGCGATGGATGCCGCGTCGATCTCTCTGTCTGCGGACGAGATCACTCTTCTCGACGGGCCGGTGTGAGTCGTTTCGCCGGTGCGCTGCGCTGATAGCCTGGAGCGCGTGTCAACTCCCGCTCTGACGACCGCACCCCAGGCGATCGATCCCACGTTCGAGAACGTGTGGGACGAACTCGTGTGGCGTGGTCTGGTCCATGTGTCCACCGACCAGGAGGCGCTGCGCGCCCTGCTCGCGGGAGACTCCATCACGTATTACTGCGGGTTCGATCCGACGGCTCCCAGCCTGCACCTGGGCAACCTCGTGCAGCTGTTGACGCTGCGTCGCATCCAGCTCGCCGGCCACAAGCCCCTCGGCCTCGTCGGCGGCTCGACCGGACTCATCGGAGATCCGCGCCCCACGGCCGAGCGCACGCTGAACACTCGGGAGACGGTCGAGGACTGGGTCGGTCGCCTGCGCACGCAGGTCGAGCGCTACCTCAGCTTCGAGGGCGACAACGCCGCCCGCATCGTGAACAACCTCGACTGGACGGCCCCGCTGAGCGCGATCGACTTCCTGCGCGAGATCGGCAAGTACTTCCGTGTCGGCACGATGCTCAAGAAGGATGCGGTCGCCGCGCGCCTGAACTCCGACGAGGGCATCAGCTACACCGAGTTCANNAAGTTCGGCAAGAGCGAGGGCAATGCCATCTGGCTCGATGCCGACATGTGCAGCCCGTACCGGATGTACCAGTTCTGGCTGAGCACGACCGACGCCGACGTGATCGATCGCCTGAAGGTGTTCACCTTCCTCGGCAGAGCCGAGATCGAGGAATATGCCGAACTCGTGGCGACCGAGCCGTTCCGTCGGGCTGCGCAGAAGCGGCTCGCCCTCGAGGTCGTCGCGACGGTGCATGGTGTCGAGGCGACTGCGGCCGTGATCGCCGCGTCCGAGGCACTGTTCGGGCAGGGTGATCTGACCGCGCTCGATGCCGGCACGCTGCGCACCGCTCTGGAGGAGCTTCCGAACGCGACGGTCGCTCTCGGTGCACCGGTGGTCGAGGTCTTGGTGTCGACCGGTTTGGTGGCGAGCCTGTCCGAGGCCAGGCGTGCGATCACGCAGGGTGGCGTCACTCTCGACGGCGAACGGGTCGAAGACGAGTCAGCCGCGGTCCAGGGCACCCTTCCCGGAGGAGTCTCCGTGCTCCGCCGCGGCAAGAAGACCCTCGCCGGCGTCTTCCTCGGCTGAGTCCCCGGCTGTCGGCAGCAGAGGTCTTCGGGTAGCAGGGTCGGATGCCGTTCACCGCCAGTCACGCTTTGGTCGCGCTGCCGTTCGTCCGCACGCCGCTGGTGCCGGCGGCGATCGCGATCGGCGCGATGGCGCCTGACCTGCCACTGTTCGTGCGGGGTGTCGGACTGAACTACTCGTTCACGCATACGTTCGGCAACGTCGTGTGGACCGCGCTGCTCGCGTTCGCACTGTTCCTGATCTGGCGGGTCGTCTTGCGTCCGGCGGTTCCCGAACTCGGTCCGCTGTGGGTGGCGCGGCGGCTGCCCGAGGACTGGACCGATCGCGGGGCCACGGCAGCAGGAGCGGCGGTCGGCATCGGTCAGAAGCGCGCATATCCGTTCCTGCTCGCCGCGTCGCTCGTGATCGGGGTGCTCTCGCACATCGTGTGGGACCTCTTCACGCACGAGGGACGATGGGGCGTCGGTCTGATTCCCGGGCTCGATGAGATGTGGGGTCCGCTCCCCGGTTTCAAGTGGCTTCAGCACGGGTCGAGCCTGGTGGGCCTCGCCATCATCGGTGTCTGGGTGCTCCTGTGGCTGCGTCGGCAGGCTCCGCGTCGCACAATCACGCAGTCGGTACCCACCTGGCTGCGTGTGTCATGGTGGGTGTCGCTTCCCGTGATCCTGCTCGCCGCCTGGGTCGGTGGACTCGTCGTCTTCGGTCCGCTCGACGCGGAGTTCACCGTCCAGCACCTCGCCTACCGGGTTCTTCCTCCGGCATGTGCGCTGTGGGGCGCGATCACGTTCGTCCTCTGCGTCGCGCTGTCGGTGCGCGGCCGTCACCAGACGGGCTGATCCGATCCCCAGGGATGCGGGGCCCGGAACTCGAAACCCGGCAGAGCGGGTCGCGCCGTCACGAGGGCGCTCCCGTCGACATCGAATCGCGCGAGGTGCGGCCGAACGTCGAACTCGACCTCGGCTGCGGGGTCTCCACGGCGCGGCATCCCGAGCAGCTCCGCGGCGATGCGACGCAGTGACGTGCGCACGATCCGTGACCCTCCCTCCCGTGACCGCCGCCTGAGCAGCGTGGTCACCGCGGCGGCGAGAAGATACCCGGCGCTGTGATCGAGGGCCTGCGCCGGGAGTGCTCCTGGACGCCCGCCTTCCGCGGACTCGATGCGCGAGATGCCGGACTCGGCCTGCACGAGGCTGTCGAAACCGGCGCGGTCCGGACTCTCCGTACCCCAGGCGCTGAGTTGCGCGACGATGAGCCCAGGGTGTCGGCGCGCGAGCAGCTCCGGGTGCAGCCCGAGTCTGTCGAGAGCGGCCGGTCGGTAGCCGAGGACCACGGCATCGGCTTCGGCCAGCAACTCCTGGAGTCGGGCACTGCGTGCGTCGAGTATGGCGGATCGTTTGCCGTGGCCGGTATCGAGATGCTGCCACGCCGGTTCCGGCAGGTGCGGGGGATCGATGCGCAAGACGTCGGCGCCAAGAAGAGCGAGGGTCCGCGTGCAGACCGGCCCCGCGATGACGCGCGTCAGATCGAGCACGCGCATGCCGCTCAGGGGGAGGGAACCGGGTGACGTTGCCGTGAGCTCCGATCGACGGGGGTGCGAGGCGGATTCCTCATCCACCCGGCTGACTTCGAGGAGTGGTCGTTCGCGCAGTGCCCGATCGACGGCGGGCCTCTCGACGGCGACAGGAACAGCCAGACCGCCGGCGGATGTGATGTCGGAGACGGCCGTCGCTGTCCTCCGCTCCGCGAGCGCAACACGAACGGCAGCCGGATCGGCGTCTTCTCGCAGGTGGAGTCCCGCACGCAGCGCGGCAGCGTGATGCGGGTAGTTCCCGTGCGTACGGACCCATCCGTCGGTGGTCTCCCAGAACCCGGAGTACGGGGACCAGACCGGGGGAGCGTCGCCATCGATCGTGAGCACGCGGTCGCTCCGGTAGGCGATGGCGACGCGGGCCGGATCCAGCGAGACTGGGGAACAGCCAGCCGCGAGCACCGCCGCGCTGACGCTCGCCCACGCCAGCGCGCCGGTGGCCAGTCGGGAGGGAAGCGGGACAGTCGGGGGAGGCGGGAGCACCGTCGAGCCACGGTCGATCCCGAGTTCATGCCGCACGCGATCGAGCAGCGCGGCGCCCGCGTCACCATCCCCCGAGGCTTCATCGTGCGGGGGAACGACCGGGCGGAAATCCGCAGATGCAGGCATGGCGCGATCGTACTCCCGACCCCCACAGAGGGCGGAAACTACTCCTGATCCGGCGGAAACATGGGAGAGAGCGCCAGCGACACGCCCGGGTGGTGTGGCCCGATTTGCCAGAACCCCGAGATCCACGTAACTTATTACTTGTTCGCCCCACAGGGACGCGGAGGAGCCAAGAGCTTCACCCCCCTCAAGCGGAGAACCACTCCCGATCCACTCTCACTTGAGAGATCAGGCGCTTGCGTCTAGGATAGGGACTCCACCTCTTCTGCGGCTGTCATCAGCTGCGCTGCGGATCTTCGATCCGCGCGGCGCGCCGATTTGACAAGCAAGAGAGAGTGGGTAAGATAGAGAAGTTGCCCTT
>NZ_DFQP01000099.1:3139-104444 GCF_002377845.1 Microbacterium sp. UBA3486 | reverse complement strand
AGGCACTGGATCGGCTGGTCGCTCTGTTCGACGACGGGTTCGGCGAGGGGACGGAGCAGGCACCACCCGAGACGGCGGTCGCACCGCCTTCCGGGGTGTCCGGAGCCGCAGAGGCATCCGCGGTCGATGCGCCGTCGTCGCGGGAGCGGGAGCCCGCGCGTGCGGTCCCGCCCGGCACGGTGCTTCGCGGACGAGGAGTGAGCTCCGGCCGTGTCGCCGCGCCCGTGGTCCACCTCGCGCCCCCGCTTCCCGAGCCCGACCCGACCACGGTCGTCCCCGAGGCCGACCGGGACTCCGAGGTCTCCGCGATCGAGTGGGCGGCCGTCGCCGTGGCCGATCAGCTCCGCTCGCGCACCGCGCAGGCGACGGGGGAGACCAGGGCGATCCTCGACGCTTCCCGGCTTCTGGCGTCCGATCCGGAGCTGGTGTCCGAGGCCACGGCGCTCGTGCGATCGAAGGGACGCAGTGCGGCCCGTGCGGTCTGGGAGACGGCTGTCGTCCATGAGAAGGCGCTCGCCGCGCTGGGAGGGCGGATGGCCGAGCGCATCGCCGACATCCGTGACGTGCGCGACCGGATCATCGCCGAGATCCTCCAGGTCGACATGCCGGGCGTGCCCGAGCGCGATGAGCCCTTCGTGCTGGTGGCGACGGATCTCGCCCCCGCCGATACCGCGCTGCTCGCCGGCGGAGGATGCATCGCCCTCGTCACCGCGCAGGGCGGGCCGACCTCGCACACCGCCATCATCGCGCGCTCCCTCGGTCTTCCGGCCGTGGTCGGCCTCGCGGACGCGGAAGCGATCCCGACCGGAGCCACGGTGCTCGTCGACGGTGACCGGGGAACGGTCGAGGTCGAGCCTGCGCCGTCCCGCGTCGCCGAGGCGCGAGCGTCGGCCACGGTCGTCGAATTCGACGGGGCAGGCGCGCTCTCCGACGGGCAGCGCGTCCTGCTCCTCGCGAACGTCGGGGGAGCGGCGGACGCGACGAACGCGGCTTCGGCCCAGGCGGAGGGCATCGGCCTCTTCCGCACGGAGTTCTGCTTTCTCGATCGCACGGACGCCCCGAGCGTCGACGAGCAGATCGCCGCCTATCGAGGAGTGCTGGCGGCCTTCCCCGGACGCAAGGTCGTGGTGCGCACCCTCGACGCCGGCAGCGACAAGCCGCTGCCCTTCGCCAACACGGACCGCGAGGACAACCCGGCGCTCGGGGTCCGCGGTCTGCGGATCGCCAGACGTCGGCCGCAGCTTCTCGACGACCAACTGCGGGCTCTCGCACGGGCCGCCGCCGAGGAGGAGGCCGTGGTCGAGGTGATGGCGCCGATGGTCGCGACGGTCGATGAGGCCGCGGAGTTCGCCGACCGGTGCCGGGCGGCGGGGCTGGAGCGGGTCGGCATCATGATCGAGACCCCGTCGGCGGCTCTGCTCGCGGCCGAACTCTTCGAGGTCGTCGACTTCGTGAGCCTGGGTACCAACGACCTCGCGCAGTACACGATGGCGGCCGACCGACTGCTCAGCGAGTTGGGGGATCTGAACGATCCGTGGCAGCCCGCGGTGCTTCGTCTCATCGCCGCCGTCGGCGAGGCGGGCCGTGCGGTCGGCAAGCCGGTGGGGGTGTGCGGCGAAGCCGGCGGTGACCCGGCACTTGCTCCCGTGCTGGTCGGACTGGGCGTGACCTCGCTATCGATGGCTCCACGGTCGCTGGGTCGGGTGGCAGCGAAGCTGAGCGAGCTGTCCTCGGTGGAGTGCGCACGGGCCGCAGCCGCCGCGGTCGACGCTCCTTCGGCCGATGCGGCACGTGCGGCTGCGGCCGCCGCACTCGTCGACGGGTGAGCGAACCGGGTCAGCCCGCACCATATGCGGGCAGCGGCATACTCTCCGTTTCATTCTGATATCGACATGCGTGCTCCGTGACGCTGTGGCGGGGCGGCCCTTAAGCTCAGGGGAGAGGGGGGCCGAGTGGCCACCCACGAGCAATCGGAGGGCTCATGTCCGCGCTGCGGTCCTTTTCGCGATCAACTCTCGGGCTGCTGGCCGTGGGGGCCGTCGTGGCCCTGTCCGGATGCACCCCGGCTCCTCAGACGACACCGAAACCGACCCCGTCGCCGGTCGAATCGGCACCGGAGCCCTATGCCGGCCCCGCGGTCTTCGTCGGCGACGAGCTCGACTGGTTCCTGCCGAGCGCGGAGGATATCGCGAGGATCCTGCCCGACGTCGGTGAGGTCGGCACGCCGACACCGTCACTGATCCAGGTCGCCGACGGCGGTGGTCCCGACCTCTCGCCGGCGATCTGCAACTCGTTGGTGTATGAACCTTCCCTGACGTCGATCGGTGCACGCTCCGTCACCTGGTCCAGCGCTGTGCCGGAGCAGAGGGACGGGTGGCTGCATGTGCTCCAGTTCGCCGACGAGGCGGCGGCGCAGGGGCTCATGGACACGTACGTCGACGCCGTTCAGCAGTGCGCGCAGTTCGCGTACGGGGGCGGCGCGTCGACGTTCGATTCGACCACGGCGGAGTCCGAGGACGGAGTTCGAGCCGTCGCGGGGTCGCTGGTGATCGATGACGGCTTCGGCGGCGGACACCGTCTCTACCAGGGGTATGCCTCGGTCGGCAATGTGCTCGTGAACTTCTGGCAGCCGTTCTCCGGTGAAGCCGCCTTCGACAGTGCGCAGGCCGCGTCCTTCCTTCGGGACCAGGCTTCCGCCGCCCAGAAGCGGCTGGTCGAGGAGCTGACCGCGAATCCGCCGGAGGCCCCTGCCTCCCCGCCCGCGGTCGACCCCGGAGCCGCGTGGAGCACGTGGGACGTGACCGTCGAGGGTATCGGACCGATCGTCCTCGGAACCGAGCTCGACGACGCCATCGCGGCGGTGCCGGGAGCGGAGGTCATCCGGTCGGAGTGGGCGGGCGGGCAGACCCGGATCGTCAGTCCCGACGGGGCTGCGTCGTTGCTTCTCTGGACGGACGACGGCGCCACCGTGGTGGTCGCCGCCTCGGTCGGCTTCGCCAACGTCGCGGATGAGCCGCATGAGGACCCGGCTGCGCTGCCGGCGGCAGGCGATGTGAGGATCGGGGACACCGTGGCCGAAGCCATGAGCGCGTTCCCGGGCGGGACATCGATCAGGATCGTGTCGTCGGGGGAGTACCTGTACCAGTGGACGACTCGCGAGGGAGAGGCGATCCGGTTCCGCGTCGATCGCGACGCCGCGGACCCGGATGCCGTGATCACCGGAATCCTGACGGAGGACGCGACGCTGCGCCGGCTCCCCGACTTCGGCTGAGCTTCACCCGCGGGGGCGGGGCGCTCGGAAGGCTCGGCGGGGCTTCCGTTTGACTAACTGAACGATCGGTCGGTTAGTATGAGCGGATCGGGTGCTGCAGGTGCGCATCCGACCCGCTCGACGAGGAGGTCGACGATGACGGAAGCGACGACGCAGACGCCGGATGCCGTGCGCCCGAATCGAGCCATGATGGAACGTGACCGCGCATCGGCCGCACTGGGGCTCGTCGTCGAACGCGACGATCCGGGCCATGCGATCGTGTCGATGCGCGTGCGGGATGACATGACGAACGGCTTCCACATCACGCACGGCGGCTTCGTGTTCGCCCTCGCCGACACCGCCTTCGCGATCGCGTGCAACGAGGACGACCGGGTGACGGTCGCGGCGGGTGCGGACATCTCCTTTCTCAAGTCGACCGTGTCCGGCCAGACGCTCACCGCGACGGCGGTCCGACGGACGCGCACGGGCCGCTCCGGCATCTATGACGTGAGCGTGGTCGACGAGCAGGGTGAGCCCGTCGCCGAGTTCCGCGGACGCTCCCGCACCACCAACCAGACCCTCTGATCCCCACCTCCGGAGCCCCTCGTGTCGACGACGACCGCAACGCCCTCCCGTGTCCGCCCTCCCGCAGCCGACGAGCTCGACGCCGAAGAGCGTATGAGTCGCGAGGAGATCGCGGCTCTCCAGCTCGAACGGCTTCAGCAGACCGTTCGCCATGCGTACGTGAACGTGCCTCTCTACACGCGCAAGTTCGATGACGCGGGCGTTCATCCGGATGACGTCCGCACTCTGGATGACGTGCAGCGGCTGCCGTTCACGACCAAGGCGGATCTGCGCGAGACCTATCCGTTCGGGATGTTCGCGGTGCCGATGTCCGACGTCGCCCGCATCCACGCATCCAGCGGCACCACGGGCCGGCCGACGGTCGTCGGCTACACGAGGGGCGATCTCGACCGGTGGGCTTCTCTGGTGGCGCGTTCGCTGCGGGCGAGTGGCATCCGCGCCGGCATGAAGGTGCACAACGCCTACGGATACGGACTGTTCACGGGGGGACTCGGCGCGCACGCGGGCATCGAAGCGCTCGGTGCGACCGTCATCCCGATGTCCGGTGGCCAGACGGCCCGTCAGGTGCAGCTGATCCTCGATTTCGAGCCGGATGCGATTCTGTGCACTCCGAGCTATCTGCTCACGATCGCCGACGCGATGGCAGCGCAGGGGGTCGACCCGCGCTCCACGTCGTTGAAGGTTGCTGTCCTGGGGGCCGAGCCGTGGTCGAACGAGATGCGCCACGAGCTCGAACAGCGGCTGGGAATCGATGCTCTGGACATCTACGGACTCAGCGAGGTCATGGGGCCCGGGGTGGGCAATGAATGCCTCGAGACGAAGGACGGCCCGCATCTGTGGGAGGACCACTTCCTGCCGGAGATCATCGACGGCGAGAGCGGGGCGGTGCTGCCGGACGGGGAGCTCGGCGAACTCGTGTTCACCTCGCTGACGAAGGAGGCCTTCCCCGTGATCCGCTATCGCACCCGCGACCTCACCCGTCTGCTGCCGGGGACCGCGCGTCCGGGGATGCGCCGCATGGAGAAGATCACGGGCCGCAACGACGACATGATCATTTTGCGCGGGGTGAACCTGTTCCCCACTCAGATCGAGGAGCTGGTGCTGGGGATCGAACAGCTGACGCCGCACTTCATTCTCGAGCTGTCGAAGGACGGCCGGATGGACACGTTGAAAGTGCGGATCGAACGCCACCCCGACCTGTCCGTCGAGACCTGCCAGAGTGCCGCGGAGGTGCTCGCGCAGCGCATCAAGATCTTCGTCGGGTCGACGGTCGCCGTCCAGCTGGAGGAGCCGGCGACGCTGCCGCGAAGCGAGGGGAAGTACAAGCGGGTGTACGACCTGCGGTGACGACGGACGACACCCGGATCGCCTCGCGGCCGGCGATCCGGCCTGTGCGGCTGATCGGGTGCGAGACTGTGGGGTGATGTCCGAGATGCAGAGCACACGACGCGGCCGCCCCGGTTACGACCAGCAGGGGATCCTCGGCGTCGCCGTCGCCGCCTTCAACGAGCACGGGTACGACGCGACGTCGATCGGCATGCTCGCCGAGCGGCTCGGCCTGTCGAAGTCGGCGATCTATCACCACTTCGGATCGAAGGATGAGATCCTCGACCTCGCGCTCGACGCGGCGCTCAGCGGCCTGGAAGCCGTGGTCGAGAACCCGCTTCCGGAATCGGAGGATGGACCGGAGGCATCGAACGCGGTGGACCGCCTCGAGCATGTGCTGCGCGGTGCCGTCCGTGTGCTCGTGGAGCAGCTGCCGGCCGTGACGCTGCTGCTGCGCGTACGGGGAAACACCGACGTGGAGCGCAAGGCGCTGATCCGCCGTCGGGCGTTCGACCGTCGGATCACCGCGCTGGTGTCGGAGGCGCAGAGCGAGGGCGCGTTGCGTGCCGACATCGATGCGAGCGTGGTCGCGCGTCTCGTGTTCGGGATGATCAACTCGATCGTCGAGTGGTACCGGCCCGGGGGGCGCGAGGGCGCCGACCGTCTCGCCGACGACGTGGTCGCGATCGCCCTCGACGGGCTGCGAACGAACGACGACGCCGGAGTCCCTGCCGTCTGACCGGGATCCGGCGGTCGTTGCGACGCCGCCGTCAGACCTGCGCCTTCTCCTTCGCGACCAGCGTGAGCACATCGTAGGTGGCCACGATGTCGTCGTGCTGGTTCTTCAGCACGGCATCCCAGCGCACCTCCCCGTACTCGTCGGTCTCCCGCGGAGTGATCTGCTTGGCGGTGAGCTCGACGCGGATGTCGTCGCCAGGGGAGACCGGCGTCACGAACCGCAGGTTCTCGAGCCCGGAGTTGGCGAGCACGGGGCCGGGTGCCGGGTCGACGAAGAGCCCCGCAGCCCACGACACCAGCAGATAGCCGTGGGCGACGCGTCCCGGGAAGAACGGGTTCGCGGAGGCGGCGGTCTCATCCATGTGGGCGTAGAACGTGTCGCCGGTGAACGCAGCGAACGTCTCGATGTCCTCGAGGGTGACGGTGCGGGAACCGCTCGCCACCTGGTCGCCCACGTGCAGCTCGGCGAGCGACTTGCGGAAGGGATGCACGCCGTCGCTCTGCTCGTACGGGCGCGACGTCGCGCCCTGATGCCAGACACCGGTGAGCGCCGTCATCATCTCCGGCGACCCCTGCACGGCCGTGCGCTGCATGTGGTGCAGCACGGCGCGGATGCCGCCGAGCTCCTCGCCTCCGCCCGCGCGGCCGGGACCGCCGTGCACGAGGTTCGGGAGCGGGGAGCCGTGCCCGGTCGAGCTGCGCGCATCATCGCGATCGAGGAAGAGCACGCGCCCGTTGTATGCGGCCATCCCGGTGGCGAGTGCGACCGCGACCTCGGGGTCGTGCGTGGCCACACTCGTCACGAGCGACCCTCCGCCCCGGGCCACGAGGGCGCTCGCCTCATCGAGGGTGCGGTAGCCGACGATGCTCGACACCGGGCCGAACGCCTCGATCTCATTGACCGCCTCGCTTTCCGGGTCGGGGAACCGCAGCAGCATCGGCGCCACGAACGCACCGTCGGGAGCCGGCCCTTCGCTGCCGTCGCCGTGCCGGACGGTCGGTGCATCGGTCGTGCCGATCACGAGCTCTCCGCCGCCGGCCTGCAGGCGGTCGACCTGACGCAGCACCTCCTCGCGCTGCGCGATCGAGGCGAGTGGACCCATCGTCACGCCCTCGGCGCGGGGGTCGCCGAGGACGACACGTGTCGAGAGGCGTTCCCGGACTGCGGCGATGACATCGTCGACGGCAGTCGTCGGCACGATCGCGCGGCGGATCGCCGTGCACTTCTGGCCGGCCTTGGTGGTCATCTCGGCGACGAGCTGCTTGACGTACGCGTCGAACTCCGGGGTGCCGGAGACGGCATCCGTTCCGAGGATCGAGGCGTTGATCGAATCGGTCTCGCTCGTGAAGCGCACACCTCCCGTCTGCACGGAATCGTGAGCGCGCAGCTGCTCGGCCGTCGATGCCGAACCGGTGAAGGCCACGAGGTCGCCCAGCCGCAGCTCGTCGAAGAGACCGGGCACGCTGCCCGACACGAGCTGCAGCGAGCCGTCGGGAAGGAGCCCCGACTCCACCATCACGCGCACCATGGCTTCGGCGAGGTACCCGGTGGGGGTGGCGGGTTTCACCAGGGTCGGGACGCCGGCGAGGAACGCGGGCGCGAACTTCTCGAGCGATCCCCAGACCGGGAAGTTGAAGGCGTTGATCTGCACGGCGACGCCGCGCAGCCGCGTGTAGATGTGGCGGCCGAGGAAGGAGCCGTCCTTGGACAGGTTCTCCACGCCTCCGTCGACGTACACCTTCGCGTTCGGCAGCTCGCGTCGGCCTTTGCTCGAGTACGCGAACAGCACGCCGATCCCGCCGTCGATGTCCACCCAGGAATCCTGCGCCGTGGCACCGGTGCGGCTGGAGAGCTCGTACAGCTCGGCCTTGCGCGCGGTGAGGGCGAGGGCGAGCTGCTTGAGTCGCACGGCACGCTGATGGAAGGTGAGTTCTCCCAGCGATGCCTGCCCCACGGTGCGGGCGTGCTCGAGGGCGGCGCCCAGATCGAGTCCGTCGGTCGAGACGCGGGCCACGACCTCACCCGTCGACGCATCCCGGACCTCGGTGTTCTTCGCGTCGGACGGCGGCGTCCACCACTCTCCCTGGACGTAGCTGGGGAGGATCCCGGTCATCTCTGTTCCTTTCATGTGGGTTCCTTTCATGCGGGTTCCCTTCATGAGGGTTCCCTTCATGAGGCGTCCCATTCGTAGAAGCCGCGTCCGCTCTTGCGGCCGAGGTGCCCCTCGGCGACCAGTCGACGCAGCAGGGCGGGAGGTTCGAAGCGCTCGCCCAGATGCGCGGCGAGGTACTCGGCGATGCCGAGCCGCACGTCGAGGCCGACGATGTCGGTGAGCCGGAGCGGACCGACCGGGTGCTTGTATCCGAGCGTCATCGCGGCGTCGATGTCCTCGGCGGAGGCGACGCCTTCCTCGAGCATGCGGATCGCCTCGAGGCCGACGGCGACGCCGAGTCGGGAGGACGCGAATCCGGGGGCATCTGCCACCACGATCGGCGTCTTGCCCAGCGCCTCCACCCAGATGCGGGCGGAATCGACGAGCGGGGGAGCCGTGGTCGCACCCCGCACGATCTCGACGAGCGCGGAGGCCGGCACGGGGTTGAAGAAGTGCATGCCGAGGAAACGTGAGGGGTGATCGAGCACGGCGGCCAGCTCATCGATAGAGATGGAGGAGGTGTTCGAGGCGATCGCCGCGTCGGGCGTGATCGCCGCCTCGACGCGTCGGAGCGCATCGATCTTGAGGGCGAGGTCTTCCGGCACCGCCTCGACGACGAGCGCGCACGACGCGAACAGCGCCGTATCCGTGCCCGTGGCGAGACGCTCCCGGTACCGGTCGACGGATTCGCCCGCCGTGCCTCTGGCGATCGAGGAGTCGACGGATTCGAGCACGCGGGCCGATGCCGATCTGGCCGCATCGGCATCGCGTTCGACGACGGTGACGCGGGAGCCTGCCAGCAGGAATGCGTGGGCGATCCCGGCGCCCATGCGTCCGCCGCCGAGCACCCCCACGTGTCGCGGGGCCGGGGAACTGCTCTCGGTCATCGGTCTCTCCGCTCCAGGAAGTCGGTCATCCGCCGGAACTTCTCCGGACTCTCGAAGAGCTCGGCCTGCGCTTCCAGGTCGACGGCGGGGTGGTGGTCGCGCGGCGCGCGGAAGACACGCTTGGTCGCGATGGTGGCTGCCCGGTCGTTGCGGGCGATGCGATCGACGAGGGCATGGGCGGCGGGCAGAAGCTCCGCGGTCTCATGGATCGCCGATACGAGACCGATGCGCAGCGCCTCATCGGCCTTCACGGTGCGACCGGTGAGCAGCAGCTCGATGGCCCTGGCGTCTCCGATGATCTCCTTCAGGCGCCACCCTGCCCCCGCTGCGGCGAGGATGCCCAGCCCGGTCTCGGGGTTGCCGATGGCGAGCGATGGCGTGGCGATGCGGATGTCCGCGGCATAGGCGAGTTCGGCTCCTCCACCGAGGGCGTACCCGTCGATCGCGGCGATGACCGGCATCGGCAGCTCGGCGAGCCGGATGAACGCGTGGGCGTTGATCCCACGAAGCGCATCGGCCGCACGGCGCTCGCGCAGCTCGGCGATGTCGGCGCCCGCGGCGAACACTCCTCCGGCCCCGGTGAGGATCAGCGGGCGCGGCACGGCTTCGAGTTCGGCGCACAGCACGTGGATCGCGTCGATCGTGGCCTGGTCGATCGCGTTGCGCTTGTGCGGTCGGTGGAGCGTCGCCACCACGCGGTCGTCGTGACGCTCGACGACGAGCGGTCCGCTGTCGAGGGGGCCGGCGGCCATCAGACCTTCTCCACGATCACGGCTGCGCCCTGCCCCACGCCGACGCACATGGTGGCGAGTCCGTATCGAGAGCCTTCGCGCTCCATGCGGCCGAGGAGGGTGACGAGCAGACGGGATCCGGAGGAGCCGAGCGGGTGGCCGAGGGCGATGGCTCCGCCGTCGGCATTCACGCGCGACTCGTCGAGTCCGAGTCTTCTGATGCAGGCGATGGATTGCGTGGCGAACGCCTCGTTGAGCTCGATCGAGCCGATGTCGTCGATGGAGAGCCCGGATCGACGCAGCGCCTTCTGTGTCGCAGGAACCGGGCCGAGGCCCATGACCTCGGGAGCCAGGCCCGCACTGGTGCCGGCCACGATACGTGCCCGCGGCACCAGTCCGTAGCGCTCGACGGCTTCCGCGCTCGCCACGACGATCGCGGAAGCACCGTCGTTGAGGGCGCTGGAGTTGCCGGCGGTGACGACCTGACCGCCGGCCACGACGGGACGCAGGCGCGCAAGTCCCTCGAGGGTCGTCTCCGGACGGGGGCCCTCGTCCGCGCGGACCTCCGCACCGGCGCTGACGGCGGCGTCGACGGGGACGCCGACGATCTCCGCCTCGAAGCGTCGGTCGGCGACCGCCGCGGCGGCGCGCTGCTGCGATCGCAGTGCGAACGCATCCGCTTCTTCGCGGGTGATGCCGTCGACGCGAGCGACCTCCTCTGCAGTCTCCGGCATCGTGAACGTCGCCTTCTCTCGTGCGAGCAGGCGGGGGTTCGGGAATCTCCAGCCGATCGAGGTGTCGAAGGCAGCGCCCGGCTTCGCCCAGGCCTTCTCCGGTTTGGCCTGCACCCAGGGGGCGCGTGTCATCGACTCGACGCCGCCGGCGACGATGAGGTCGGCATCACCGGCGCGGATGGCCTGCGCTGCCATCGTGACGGCCGACATCCCCGAGGCGCACAGCCGGTTGACCGTGATGCCGGGCACGGTGTCGGGGAGGCCCGCGAGCAGGACGGCCATCCGGGCGACGTTGCGGTTGTCTTCCCCGGCCTGGTTGGCCGCACCGAGGATCACCTCGTCGATCTCCGCCTGCAGGGGGTCGATCCCCGCGCGCCGCACCGCTTCGCGCACGACGATCGATGCGAGGTCGTCGGGGCGCACGGAGGCGAGGGCGCCGCCGTAGCGTCCGACCGGGGTGCGTACGCCTCCGACGAGATATGCCTCGGTCATGCGGAACTCCTGACTTCGTTGTCTCGACGGCGACCGTCGTCCGGCTGATCGGTCTGTCCGGACGATCGGCCCGAATTACTGACCGATCGTCCGGTAATTATGGCACAGGCGCGGTGACCACCGCGATCCCGCGTCGTCGATCGGTTCGTCAGGTGTGCAGGTCCACGCCCTTCGTCTCTTTGACGAGCGAGACGCCGATGAGCGAGATCACGGCGGCCACCGCGATGTAGATGCCGATCGTCCATGCCGCGTGGAACTGGTTCATCAGAGCCTCGGCGATCATCGGTGCGAAGGCTCCGCCGAGGATGGCGCCGAGGGCGTACCCGATCGAGACGCCCGAATAGCGCACGTTCGCGGGGAACATCTCCGCGTAGAGGGCGGCCTGAGGGCCGTACGACAAACCGAGGGCGAACGTCATCACGAACAGCGCCACGAAGTACCAGAGGATGTTCGCGGTATCGATCAGGAACCACATCGGCACCGCCCAGAGCGCGAGCGCCACGTAGCCGATCTGGAAGGTGCGGATGCGGCCGAGTCGATCGGAGAGATGTCCGCCCCACAGGGTGAAGACGAGCCAGCCGAACGAGGCGAGCGTCGTCGCCAGCAGCACCGGCGGACGTTCCATGCCCAGCGTCGTGACGGCGTAGGTCGCGAAGAAGGCGATGAGCAGGTAGCCCGCCGCGTTGTTCGCGATGAAGATGATCGCGGTCAGGACGACCTGCTTGGTGTTCTGGCGGAACAGGCGGCTCAGCGGGGCGGAGGCCTCCTTGCGGCGACGTCGCAGATCCTCGAAGACCGGGCTCTCGTCGACCGCGCGACGGATCACGTAACCGACAGCGATGAGCACGATCGAGAGCAGGAACGGGATGCGCCACCCCCACTCGAGGAAGGCCTCGGGCGACATCGAGCTGGTGAGCACCCACAGTGTCGAGGTCGCGAGGATCATGCCGACAGGCACGCCGATCTGCGGAAAGGCACCGAAGAGCCCTCGTCGGTGGTTCGGTGCATGCTCGACTGCCATCAATGCCGCGCCGCCCCACTCGCCACCCGCGGAGAACCCCTGCACGATGCGGAGCAGGATGAGCAGGATGGGCGCGGCCACGCCGATGGCCGCGTACGTCGGCAGGAGACCGATCAGAGACGTGGACAGTCCCATCATGATGAGTGTGAGCACGAGCATCTTCTTGCGCCCGAGCTTGTCGCCGAGGTGGCCGGCGACGATCGCCCCCAGGGGGCGGAAGAGGAACGAGATGCCGATCGTGGCGAAGGAGAGCACCTGCGCGAAGCCGGGACTCTCCTCGGCGATGGGGGCGAGGAACAGGGGCGCGAGGACCAGCCCTGCGGCCTGGGCGTAGATGAAGAAGTCGTACCACTCGATCGACGTGCCGACGAGGGTGCCGGCGAGCACCCTCCGTTCTTCGGCGGGCATTCGTGCGGACGAGGTGCGGTCGGACACTGCTGACGTCATGCGAACTCCGTTGTTCTGCGATTCCGAGGGGAGAGGGCGATGAAGCACTCCGGTTATTCATGACCGAATGGTCGGTCAGTAATTGCCGAGCGTAGCGCATCGTCATCCGCGGAATCGAGAATTCAGGACTTCTCCGTCAGACCCTCCCGAACGCGCGCAGCGGATGCTCGATGAGCTCGGTCACCCGCCGCAGGAAGCCCGCGGCGTAGCCGCCGTCGCACACCCGGTGGTCGAACGCGAGGGAGAGCTGCACGATCCGGCGCGCCACGATCGCCCCCTCCACGACCCACGGTCGCTCGATGATCCGCCCGATGCCGAGGATCGCCACATCGGGGTGGTTGATGATCGCGGCCGATCCATCGACCCCGAGGCCGCCGTAGTTGTTGAGGGTGAACGTCGATCCCCGCAGGCGCTCCGGCGGCATCGTCCCGGCGCGGGCCGTGGTGGTGAGCTCGCGCAGCGCGGTGTCGAGCTGCGCGACGGTGAGGGCGTGCGCGCAGGGGACCACCGGAACCAGGAGCCCCCGTTCGGTGTCTGCCGCGATGCCGAGGTTGACGCCGTCGAACGAGATGATCTCGTCCCCGCTCTCGCTGAGGCGCGATGCGAGCACGGGATAGTCCTCGAGGGCCAGCAGCACGAAACGTGCGAGGAGCGCGGTCACCGACGGAGCCTTGCCACCCTCCGGTGCCATCTGCGAACGCAGGTCCCACAGCGCGGTGGCGTCGACGTCGACCCAGACAGTGGCTTCGGGGATCTCGGATCGGCTGCGGGTGAGCTTCGCGCTCACAGCCCGACGCAACGGCGACATCCGCTCGCGGGAGAGCACCCCGAGGCCGTCGACCGTCTCGGCGAGCGGGTGTCCGGGCGTGCCGACGCCTGCGGTGGAGCCGTCATGGTGCGCGGCGGCAGTGTCCACGGCAGCGTCGACGGCAGTGTCGACGGCGTTCTCGACGGCGGCCCGCAGCACGTCTGCGCGCGTCACGGCGCCGTCGGTGCCGGTCGCGGCGATCGAGTGCACGTCGAGACCGAGGTCCCGAGCGAGTCTGCGAACGAGCGGGGAGCGGACAGCGACAGGTCTGCGGTCGGCCGATCGCGACGGAGGAGGAGTCGCGGGGGTGCTCGGGGCGGAAGGGACCGCGGTCGGCGTGGGGGTCGATGCTGTCGCCGGTGACCGAGGCGCAGACACCGAGGCGGCTGACGGACGGCGTCGCCCCATGGTGGGACGCGCGGTGGTGCCGTAGCCGATGAGCACGTTCCCCGAACCCGCGCGCTCCTCTTCGCGGTAGGCCTCGTGCTCGGGCTGCGCCGGTTCGGCGGTGAGCGCGGCCGGAGACGGCAGGGAGTCCGCCACCTCGAGCACGGGGGCACCGACGTCGATCGTGTCGCCGGCGGTGCCGTGCAGTGCAGTGACGATGCCGGCGAACGGTGACGGCAGCTCGACGATGCTCTTCGCGGTCTCGACCTCGGCGATCGGCTGATCGGTCGTGATGGTGTCTCCCACGGACACGAGCCACTGCACGAGTCCGGCCTCGGTGAGGCCTTCGCCGAGGTCGGGCAGGAGGAACACCTGCGTGCCGGCGTGCGGCTTCAGCGGGGTGCTCATGCGTCGTCCTCCCAGTGCAGCGTGTCGATCGCGTCGAGCACGCGATCGACGTCGGGCAGGTACCAGTGCTCGAGCTTCGGCGGGGCATACGGAGTGTCGAAGCCGGTCACCCGTCGCACGGGAGCTGCGAGGTACTCGAAGCAGCGCTCGAAGACGCGAGCCTGGATCTCGGATGCGACGCTCACGTATCCCGGGGCCTCGGCGATGACCACGGCGCGGCCGGTCGACTTCACGGCGGCCGTCACCGTCGCATCGTCGAACGGCGAGAGCGAGCGCACGTCGACGACCTGCACGCTGCGCCCCTCGGCGGCGGCGACGTCGGCGACGTCGAGCGCGAGCGGAACCGATGACCCGTATGCCAGGAGCGTCACATCGGAACCCTCACGAGCGATTCGGGCCGTTCCGAGGTCGGCGGTGACCGAGGTGTCGACCTCGCCCTTGGCCCAGTAGAGCTTCTTCGGTTCGAGGAAGACCACCGGGTCGGGGGAGGCGATCGCCGCACGCAGCAGTGAGTAGGCATCCTGCGGAGTGGACGGGCTGACGACCGTGAGGCCGGGCGTGTGCGCGTAGTAGGCCTCGGACGAGTCGCAGTGATGCTCCACCCCGCCGATGCCGCCGCCGAAGGGGATGCGGATCACCAACGGCATCCGCATGCCGCCCCGGGTGCGGTTGCCGAGTTTGGCGACGTGGCTGACGACCTGCTCGAAGGCGGGGAGCGCGAACGCATCGAACTGCATCTCGACCACGGGACGAAGGCCGTTCATGGCCATGCCGACAGCGGTGCCGACGATGCCGGATTCCGCGAGCGGGGTGTCGAAGCAGCGCTCTTCGCCGAACCGGGCGGTGAGACCGTCGGTGATGCGGAAGACGCCGCCCAGCGCGCCCACGTCTTCGCCGAACACCACGACATCGGGATCGGACTCGATGGCATCGGCCAGGGCGCGGTTCAACGCGGCGGCCATCGTCATCGTCGTCACCGTGGCGGCTTCGCTCTCGGTGCGGGTGTCGTCCTGTGCGATCGTCATCGGCGTGCTCCGTTCATCGCGGCTCCGGCTCCGGCTCCGGCTCCGGCTCCGGCTCCGGCATCGGTGAGACGCGACCGTTCGATCTCGCCGCGCAGCAGGTCCCACTGCTCGTGGAGCTGAGAGGATCGGGTCTCGGTCACGAAGCGGAACAGGTCTTCGGGGTCGAGGTCGGCGTCGGTGTTCAACGCGGTCCGCATCGCTGCGGCGATCTCCTCGGCTCCCGAGGCGAAGCGCTCCTCGGTCGCGGTGTCGAGCGCGCCGGTGGCGGTCAGGTGCGCCCGAAGGCGCAGCAGCGGGTCACGGGCGATCCAGGCCTGCACCTCGTCGCGCTCCCGGTAGCGGGTGTCGTCGTCGGCGTTGGTGTGCGCCTGCATCCGATATGTGTGCGCCTCGACGAGGCTCGGCCCTCCGCCGGCGCGGGCGCGAGACATGGCCTCGTCGAGCACGGCGACCACGGCGGCGACGTCGTTGCCGTCGACCCGCTGCCCGGGCATCCCGTAGCCGATGGCCTTGTGGGCGAGCGAGGGGGCGGCCGTCTGGCGAGAGAGCGGGACCGAGATCGCGAACTCGTTGTTCTGCACGAAGAAGACCACGGGGACGTGGAACACCGCGGCGAAGTTCATGGCTTCGTGGAAGTCGCCCTCACTGGTGGCGCCGTCGCCGCAGAGCGCGAGGACGACCGTGTCCTCGCCCCGATGCTTCGCCGCCTGGGCGAAGCCGACGGCGTGCAGCAGCTGGGTGGCGAGCGGAGTGGCCTGCGGGGCGACGCGGTGTGCGCGCACGTCGTACCCCGAATGCCAGTCGCCCTTGAGGAGCACCATCGCATCGGCGGGGTCGACACCGCGCGCGATGACGGCGACCGAGTCGCGATAGGTGGGGAACAGCCAATCCGTGGCGCCGAGCGACATGGCGGCACCGACCTGGCAGGCTTCCTGCCCGTGCGATGACGGATAGACGGCGAGGCGGCCCTGGCGCACGAGGGCTCCGGCCTGATCGTTGATGCGCCGGCCCTCGACGAGGCCGCGGTACGCCGCGAGCAGGGTGTCCGGATCCGGGAGCGCATACCGCTCGTCGGCGACGGCCGTTCCGTCGTCGTCGATCAGTTGCACCGCGGTGTCGCGCGGGAGCAGGTCGGTGTGCAGCATGCGTTCGCCCTCCTTGCCGAACTCGATGAGGACAGCATGCCTGTGGGGTGTCACTCATCCAAGATCTTTTGCGGAATCGTGGATGAAAGCGCGCCACATGAGGCATTCTTGAGCGAAGCGTCAGAAATTCTGCATCGAGGAAGGGGTCGCATGGTCGCTCTGGATGAGACGGATCGGGCAATCCTCGAGGAACTGCGTCAGGATGCGCGCGCGTCGATGACCGCGATCGCGGATGCCGTGCACATCTCGCGCGCCGGTGCGCACGCGAGGATCAAACGGCTCACCGACACAGGCGTCATCACGGGGTACACGGTGCGCACCGACCCTGTGCTGCTCGGGCACCACGCCAGTGCCTACGTGACCCTCGCGATCGAGCAGGCGACCTGGCAGGCGGTGAGCGAACGGCTGCGCTCGATACCCGAGATCGAGCACATGGCGCTGGTCGGTGGCGACTTCGACGTGATCCTGCTGGTGCGTGCGAACGACGCCCGCGATCTGCGTCGCATCGTGCTGGAGGACATCCAGGCGATCCCCTCGATCCGCTCGACGAGGACGACGCTGATCTTCGAGGACTATCCGCGGAACTGAACGAACGACGACACGACGACGATCCCGATGCACAAAACCCCGAATGCCGTTGCGAGAGCGGTGAGGGCGATGAGCAGCCCTCCGCCGGGCGCCGTGATCCGCGTCGAGCCCGGCGGCGTCGCGCCCGGAAGCGTCGAGTGCAGCCATGCGGTCATCCGCAGCTGACGTCGGCGTGCCGCGAACCAGAGGGCGCAGGCCGCCACGAGGCCGACAGCACCGGGGACGAACCCCCATGCGGTGAAGGCGGGCGGTAACAGCAGAGGGAAGATGCGCAGCGACACCAGCGAGCCGATGGCGATCGCGAGGGCCGTGCGGCGCCAGGCGAGTTCGGTGCGCTCGGGTTGCAGGCCCGGATCGAAAGGCCCCAGTGCGTGTGGCCCCGGAGCATCCGGTCGTCCGGCATCCGACCTGCGAGCCGTCACCGCCAGAGCACCCCGGCCAGGACGAGCAGGCCGACGACCGTCACCACGATCGCGAGCACCACGGCAGAGAATGCTCCGGGCAGTGGGCGGGAGCGACGCATCGCACGTTCGGCGCGCATCCACTCCCACCAGGCCAGCGGTGCGACGGCAGTGCCGGAGATGATCAGCACCAGCGAGGCCGCGAGACGGAAGCCGGCATGGAGGTCGAGGCCGAGTACCTCGAGGGCGACGCCACCGGCGATCAGCGCGAGCCCGGTGCGCGTCCAGGCGAGAAACGTCCGCTCGTTCGCGAGGGAGAAGCGCGGATCGGGCTCCTCACCGGTTTCGTAGACCGAGGCGGGGAAACGTCGCATCGCCTCATCGTAGCGGCGCGGGCAGATCGTGAAGGGTCGGCGGGAGGAGCGGGCG
Organism: Microbacterium sp. UBA3486; assembly: GCF_002377845.1. Taxonomy (NCBI): domain Bacteria; kingdom Bacillati; phylum Actinomycetota; class Actinomycetes; order Micrococcales; family Microbacteriaceae; genus Microbacterium; species Microbacterium sp. UBA3486. Next base: position 86,889 of record NZ_DFQP01000099.1, on the reverse strand, counting down.
ACGTCAGCCGATCGTGAGCTCGAACCCGTCGGCCGTGGGGGAGACAGCGACCTGGGAGAGGTCCGTGACCAGGACGGTCGGGTGGTGGGCCGCGGCGTGCGTGCCCACGCCGACGACGCGCATTCCCGCAGCGAGGCCCGCCTGGATGCCCGCACCGGAGTCTTCGAACACGACACAATCCGCCGGAGCGATCCCGAGCAGCTCTGCCGCGCGGAGGAACCCTTCGGGGTCGGGCTTGGAGGCGGACACATCCTCGGCCGTGACCTTCTGTGCGGGAACGGCGAGGCCCGCGGCCCGCATCCGTGCGGTCATGAGTGCGACGTTCGCGGAGGTGACGATCGCGTGCGGGAAGGGCCGCAGCGCATCGAGCAGCGCACGTGCGCCGGGGATCTCGATCACTCCGTCGACGTCACCCGCCTCGTTCGCGAGCATGATGTCGTTCTCGTGGAGGTTGATCGCATGATCGCGCTCCGGAAGCATGATCGCCATGCTCTGATGGCCCTGTCGCCCGTGCACGGTGCGCAGCACCGTCTCCGGATCGATGCCGTGCGGCTCTGCCCATGCGAGCCACAGCCGTTCCACGACGGCGGTCGAGTCGACGAGGGTGCCGTCCATGTCGAGGAGGGCGGCGCGGGCGGCGATGGTCTGGGTCACCCGTCCAGGCTAGTCGCACACGCGACGAACGCACGGGCGCGCGCAGGCCGGTGCGCGGCGTGCGCGGCTTCTAGGATGTGGACCGGGAAGGACGAGGATGAACGCACTCGCGAGCAGGGTGATGCAGGTGCTGCGTCAGGTGCGCGGCCCGGCGACGGCGGAGGCCGTCTTCGAGGCGACGGCGCTGATCGTCGGCGCCGGTTTCTTCGTCGCAGGATTCCTGATCGGACTCCCGGTCTTCTGGGGCCACGACCTGGCGATCAGCGGCAGCGGCTCGATCGGAGTCTTCGCGGCGTACGGGGGCGCGATCACCGCGGTCATCGCCTTCACCCTCGGGCGCCTCGCCGTGCGACCCGCGCAGCCCGACCCCCGCGCGGCGCGCGACGGGTTCAGCGTGCCGGGGGATCGGCTGCGGTGGTACGACCTCACCGCCATCGCCTTCGCCCATGCGGCCATCGCGTACCTCGGCTGGCTCGGCGTCGCCGAGCTCCTCGAGCGGAGCTTCACCGATGCCCCGGTGTTCCCGTTCCCCGGCGCCATCCTGGTGGCGGTCGCCTTCGCGCTGACCGGATACGTCTGTTTCCTCAGTGCCGTCGCCCTGACCCCGATGGTGCTGTCGCTGGTGCTCGCCGTCTTCCTCGTGGTCGGCGCATTCGCCAGCATGCTCGCCTCCAGCGACGTGCACTGGTGGCGCGACAACCTGTCAGCGCTCGGCATGAGCACCAACAGCGCATCGGTCGCGTTCAATGTGACGCTGGTCATCGCCGGGGTGATGATCACGACGATCTCCCGCTACGCGACCGCGGGGCTCCCGGCCGAGAGCCCGGAGGAACGGCGAGGACGCTTCATGGTGCGCGGCGGACTGATCCTGATGGGCATCTTCCTCGCGTGCGTCGGTATCTTCCCGGTGGACGAGTTCTTCCTCCTGCACAACACCGTCGCGACGGGTATGACCGTGGTGTTCGGGATCGTCGTGGTCGGCCTGCCGTGGTTCCTGCCGACCATCCCTCGTGTGTTCGTGGCGTTCGGGTGGATCTACGTGCTGGTGATCATCCTGCTCGCTGCCTTCTTCGCGGTCGGCTACTACAACCTCACCGCTGTCGAGCTGATCGCCGCCGTGCTGATCTTCAGTTGGATCATCGTGTTCCTCCGCACGGCGGGGTCGGTCACCGCACCGGCCGTCACGGCCGATGCAGCGACCGAGGCGGGCTGACGAGGCGGGCTGACGAGGCGGTCGCGCCGGGGCTAGTCCCAGATCGGATCGTCGGGGTCGGGGGAGTCCGTGCCGTCGGCATCGGTCATGATGCGCGCTTCGGCGATCCACGACGTCAGAGAATCGTCGTGGAGCATATGAGGTCGTGGCGGGCCGAGAAGCTCGGGGATCGTCACGATGCTCAGCGGCTCATCGCTCGCGAAGATGACGACGTTGCCCAGTGGCCCTTCATCATCCTCCGGTTCGGCGTCGAGGACGACGGCGACGTGGTCGAACACGGTGCGCAGGGTGGCCGCCTGTCGTCGTGAGTACTCGAACGGGTGCCCGTCGAGCAGGTTCACGGCCACGACGCCCGCCGCGGCGGAGCGTGCGGCGACGCGGCGGTAGAACTCCTGGCTGGCCACACGATGTCGGATGACAGCGGCATCCCACAGATCCACGACGGTGAACTGCGCATCCACCCAGTCGGTGTCGATCGCGGTGCTCTCCGCTGCAGCCGCGGCGACCGCGGGGACAGAGGACGAGGGCCCCGACGAGCGCTTCTCGTCGGGGAGATCCGCGTCTGCGACCGCTCGTGCATCGCCGAAGATGACGCGCAGATCGGTGCCGGAGGGCAGTGGCAGGGCGGCGACCACGGCGGTGTAGAGGGCGGGTTCGAACTCCACCGCGAGCTGCGAGGACCCGGCACGCGTGGCCGCGACGTAGCGAGCCAGCGTGAGTGCTCCGGCGCCCAGATGCACGGTGAACAGCGGGGCACCGGGCTCCGCCGCGGCGTCCATCGCTCTGGCGATGTGCTGGATGTAGGCGTATTCGAGCGTGGTGGGATCGGTCATCGAGACGACGGACTGCGGAATCCCATCGACGCTGAGCTCGAAGCGACCGGGTCGTCTCTTCGACTCCATCAGCTTCGCCTTGCGACTGTCGAGCATGAGCGAGAACACCCGGCGATTCCTTGGCACCCGTCGATCCTAGATCGGGCGACGTCGGTCGGAGGCTACCTTCCGGGCAACGGCCGGCCGGATCGTCGCACGCGGCTACCCTGGAAGGAACATGGCACATCTTCTCGGGGCTGAAGCCCTCCACCTCGAATACCCGACCAGGGTCGTCTTCGACTCCGTGACCCTCGGCATCGAGGAGGGCGACCGCATCGGCATCGTCGGCCGCAACGGCGACGGCAAGTCCAGCCTCCTCGGCATGCTGGCAGGCATCAAGGAGCCGAATTCCGGACGCGTCACGGTGCGCGGGGGAACGCGCATCGGCGTGCTCGACCAGGCCGACAACCTGCCCGACGACCTCACCATCAGTGCGGCGGTCGTCGGTGAGACCCCGGAGTACGAGTGGGCGGGCGATGCGCGGATCCGCGACGTGATCGAAGGGCTGCTCACCGACCTCCCGTGGGACGCCGAGATCGGTTCGCTCAGCGGTGGGCAGCGGCGTCGGGTCTCGCTCGCGAAGCTCCTCACCGGAGACTGGGACGTCATCGCCCTCGACGAGCCGACCAACCATCTCGACGTCGAGGCGATCACCTGGCTCGCCGGACATCTCAAGAAGCGCTGGTCGCCGAACTCGGGCGCTCTCATGGTCGTGACCCACGACAGGTGGTTCCTCGACGAGATCAGCACCGAGACCTGGGAGGTGCACGACCGCATCGTCGAGCCCTTCGAGGGTGGCTACGCGGCGTACATCCTGCAGCGCGTCGAGCGCGACCGCATGGCGGCCGCGACCGAGGCGAAGCGTCAGAACCTCGCCAAGAAGGAGCTCGCGTGGCTCCGCCGTGGCGCTCCGGCCCGTACGGCCAAGCCGAAGTTCCGCATCGACGCGGCCAATGAGCTCATCGCCGACGTCCCCGAGATCCGCGACAAGGTGTCGCTGCAGTCGCTCGCCGTCTCGCGACTCGGGAAAGACGTGGTCGACCTGCTCGACGTCGGAGTGACCTACCCGACGTCGGACGGCGGCGAGAAGGTCGTGCTGCGCGACATCGAGTGGCGCATCGCACCGGGGGAGCGCACCGGGATCCTCGGTGTGAACGGCGCCGGCAAGTCGACGCTGCTCGGCCTCATCTCCGGCACCGTGGAGCCGACCGTCGGACGGGTCAAGCGCGGTACGACCGTGAAGGTGCAGACCCTCACGCAGCGGCTCGACGAGCTCACCCAGCACTGGAACGATCCGGTGCGTGTGATCATCTCGGGCCTGCGCACCTCCTACACGATGGGGGCCGGCTCCAAGGCGCAGGACCTCACGCCCGGGCAGCTGCTCGAACGGCTCGGGTTCGACTCCGCCCAGCTCTCCACTCCGGTCAAGGATCTCTCGGGTGGACAGCAGCGTCGCCTGCAGCTGCTTCTCGTGCTGCTCGACCAGCCGAACGTGCTGATCCTCGACGAGCCGACCAACGACCTCGACACCGACATGCTCGCCGCGATCGAGGACCTTCTCGACTCCTGGTCGGGCACGCTCCTGGTCGTCAGCCACGACCGGTACTTCCTGGAGCGCGTCACCGACCAGCAGTACGCGATCCTCGACGGTCACCTGCGTCACCTCCCGGGCGGGGTCGACGAGTATCTGCGACTGCGTCACCTGCAGTCCTCCACGGGGTCGAAGCAGACCGCGACGGCCGCAGCGACGGCCGCAGCGACGGCGACGGCCAGGGGGCTCGACGGCGCGGCCCTGCGCACAGCGCAGAAGGAGGTGTCGGCCCTCGAGCGCCGCATCCAGAAGCTCACGCAGCAGGTGAACGCCGCCAAGACCGCGCTGGCGGACCACGACCAGTCCGACTATGCGGGCCTCGGCGACCGGATGAAGAAGATCAGCGAGCAGCAGGCCGAGATCGAGGAGCTGGAGCTGCGCTGGTTCGAACTCACCGAGGAGATCGGCTGACGGAGGAATATCCTTCTCTCAACGCTGTTGGGAGGTAGGGATGGAAGGCCTCGAAGTAACTGTCCTGCTCGGACTCACGATTCTCGTCGGAACCCTGATCGCCCCGCGCGTGCGTCTCGCGCTGCCCCTCGTCCTCGTCATCTTCGGACTGCTGCTGGGGTTCGTGCCTCCGCTGCGCGAAGTGCAGCTGCCTCCCGAGACGGTGCTGCTGCTGTTCCTGCCGGTGATGCTCTTCTGGGAGAGCCTCACCACGTCTCTGCGGTCGATCCGCCGTGACTTCCGCTACATCCTGCCGATGAGCACGGTGCTGGTCGTCGCCTCGGCGTTCGCGGTCGCCGGTATCGGAGTGCTGTTCGGGATGCCGTGGGAGATCGCCCTCATCCTGGGTGCCGCGGTCGCGCCACCGGATGCCACGGCTGTCGCCGCCCTCGGGCGTCTGCTGCCGCGCCGCATGTTCATGAAGCTCAAGGCCGAGAGCCTGACCAACGACGGCACGGCCCTGGTGCTGTACGCCATCGCGGTGTCGCTCGCCCTCGGCGGCCAGATCACCCCGCTGTCGGTCACGCTCGACGTGCTGGTCTCCTATGTCGGCGGCATCGCGGCCGGCGTCGTCGTCGCGGCGCTCGGCTACCTGCTGCTGCGGCGCACGTCGTCGACGATCGTGATCAACGTCGCTCTGCTCCTGATCCCCTTCACAGCGTTCCTCGTCGCCGAGATGGTGCACGCCTCCGGTGTGCTGGCGGTCGTGGTCGCGGGTCTCATCGTCGCCTACGTGTCGCCGAGGGTCACGACGGCCTCTTCCCGGCGGCAGGCCGATGCGGCGTGGCCGTTCGGCGTCTTCCTGCTCAACGGCGCCCTGTTCGTCCTGATCGGGCTCGAGGTGCAGTACGTCGTGCATGAGATCTCCGCGGCGGCGATCGGTCGCCTGGTGCTCATCACGCTCGCCGTCTGGGCGACGCTGCTGGCCGTGCGCTACCTGTTCCAGCTGGTGAACGTGCTGTTCCAGCGTCAGGCCGGGCCGAGACCCGCACGCGGCGCCAGGGCACGGGCCAGAGTCGTCTCCACCGTCGCCGGTATGCGCGGCGCCGTCTCGCTCGCGATCGCGCTGTCGGTCCCCACGAGCATCACAGAGGGTGGGGCCATCAACGGACGCGATGAGATCGTGTTCGTGACCGCCGGCGTCATCCTGCTGAGTCTGCTCGTGCAGGGGCCGCTCCTGCCCGCGATCGTGCGGTGGGCGCGGTTCCCCGTCGACCACGTCGAGGACGAGGAATACGAACTCGCCGAGCGGGCGATCTCCGGGGCGGCGCTCGCCGCTCTCGACGACCTCGCGGCTGAGCACGGCGTGGGTCAGGAAGTCCTCGATCGCGTGCGGTCGGAGGGCTATCAGATGCTCGAGTTCGCGAACGCCCGGTCGTTGGCCCGCGAGCAGGCCCTCGTCGACGCGGAAGCCGATGCTCTCGACGAGATGCTCGGCGAGCCCGACCCCCTCGGTGCCGGAACCGCCGACATCGGAGACGACCCCACCACGGGAGGCGGAACCTCGCAGGCGACGGAGGGGGAGGGCACCGACGGCACGGTGCTGCAGATGATCGCGACCTCGACCGATGTCGACCTCGCGCAGCGCTCACCGCTGATCCGGCATGAGGAGCACACGCGACTCAAGCTCGCCCTCATCGACCGCAAGCGTGAGGTCCTCCTCGGGCTGCGCGGCGCCGGCACGGTCGACGACATCGTCGTGCGCCGCATCTCCGCCCGACTCGACCTCGAGCAGGTGCGCCTGCAGGGGATCGAGGAGTACGACTGAACACCCGAGCGGACGACACCGCCGTCGGAGCGCATCGAGACGACGGCGCGCACCCGCCAGAACGATCCGCCTGACAACGAGGAGACCGATGCCCACCAAGATGAGAGCCATCATTCTCGATCGATTCGGCGACGAGGGGGAGCTGCGTGAACAGTCGGTTCCGATCCCCGCGGTCGGCGAAGGTGATGTACTCATCCGCATCGATGTCGCCGGCATCGGGTCATGGGATCGGGAGGAGCGCGAAGGCCACTACGAGGGAGCTTTCGGCGTGCCGTCGACCTTCCCCTACATCCTCGGGTGGGAAGGGGCGGGAACGGTCGAGGCGGTCGGCGCCGACGTGACGCGCTTCGCCCCGGGGGATCGGGTGTACGCCGCGTCGACCCCCGTCCCGCGAGGCGGGTTCTACGCCGAGTATGCGGTGGTCGACCAGGAGCATGTCGCCCCGGTGCCCGCGCGGCTGACCGACGAGCAGGCCGGAGTGCTCGCCTGGGACGCACTGACGGCCACGAGCGGACTCGACACGATCGATGCGCGCCCCGGAGACGCCGTGATGATCTTCGGCGCGAGCGGAGGGATCGGTCACCTCGCGGTGCAGCTCGCCAAACACCGTGGACTCCGGGTGTTCGCGGTCGCCTCAGGACAGGACGGCGTGTCGCTGGCCGGGGGCCTCGGCGCCGATGTCGTCGTCGACGGGAGGCGGGACGACGTGATGGCGGCCATCGAGAGCTTCGCTCCGGAGGGCCTCGACGGCGCACTCGTCACCGCCGGAGGTCGGGCGGCCGAGGATGCGCTGCGCGGGGTGGCACCGTCGGGGCGCATCGCGTGGGCGCACGGTGTGAATCCGCCACCGTCGGCCGAGGTCGTCGAGCGTGTGTCGTTCTACGACGGCGACCGCAGCCGAGCGGCGCTGCAGCGTCTGAACGAGATCATCGAGTCCAGTCTCATCGCCCCGCACGTGGCGCAGGTGTTCGACGCGGCCGAGGTCGCCCAGGCGCACCACGCGCTGCGAAGCCATTACGTGGGAAAGCTGGCGTTGCGCGCACCGCGCTCTTCGCGCCAGCTGTGACGCTGTGTGCCGCACGCTTCCGCGTGTGAGGTGAGAGAAGGGTCCGAGTGTGCGAACACTGCTCGGACCCTCCTCACCACGGGATCAGATACCGGACAGGTCGACCCAGTGCGTCAGCTTCAGCCACGCACTGCCCGTCCCCGAGAGCTGGTACTTCACCTCGGCCAGCACCCGTGGGGAGGTGAGGGAGTTCTGCGGTGGCTTGATCTGGAAGCCCCATCCGGTGTTGTAGCTATAGCTGTTCGCCGTCGGCGCCTTCTTGATGATCGACGGCACTCCACCGCCGCTGTAGATCTCCACCTTCCGCTCTTTGAGCCCGAACCCCGGGTCGGGCGTCCAGCTGCCCGTGACCTTCTCTGTCCGAATCTGATCGCCCTTCAAGGTGTACTGGATCGTGATCGACGACTTGACCGAACCGTTATCGTGATTCCCGCCGACGGAGGACCGCGGGGCGATGATGCCCGGCTCAGTTGGAGCAGCTGATGATTCGGTCGAAGGGATACGCGCCTCGATCGTGGCCGACGTGCTGTTCGTATCCACAGGGATCCGCTCCGACTGCTGATACACGATCGCTCCGGTCCTCACATCCGTGACGACGACTGTCGAGTTCGCGTACAGATGCTCCTCTGTCGCCGCGTGAGCGGCGGCGGGCAGCGAGAAGGACAGAAGTACCGCGGTGGCCGTGGCGAGTGCGACTTTCTTTCGTGTTTTCATGACGTCTCCGGTCGTTGGATCGGTGCCGGACGGCACCGACACTCTTTCGAGTGCGTCGAGCAGAACACACGGTGCGATTGCTGTCGCCGACTGTGTCCTGCTGTCGCCGACTGTTTCTCGCCGTCGCCGACTGTGTCGTTCGATGACGGACGGCCAGGGCACAGGCGTGCGCGGTCGATCCGAGTCGGGTGAAGACGGTCGACCTGTCGCTGTGACGCCGTGTGACACTCGATTCCGCGTGCGTCGCGCGGCCTGCCTAACGTATTCGAGTCCCCCAAGAGAGGAACTCCTTCACATGTCACGCCGTACCACTTCCATCCTGGCCGCGCTCGCCGCGGTCCCGCTCTTCGTCGCACTCACCGGGTGCGCCACGGGGTCGTCCGATGCCGGATCCGGCAGTGAGGGATCGTCCGAGAACGAGGTCGTCAAGATCGGCGTCGTCGGTGAGAGCGATCCGCAGTGGCCCGCGTTCGTGGATGCGGCTGCGGCGGAAGGCATCACGGTCGAGCTCGTCGATTTCGGTTCGTACGAGCTTCCGAACCCTGCGTTGAGCGAGGGCGAGGTGGACCTCAACCAGTTCCAGCACATCGTGTATCTGGCTCAGTACAACGAGGCATCGGGCGATGATCTCGCGGCGATCGGATCGACGCAGATCTACCCGCTGGGTCTCTATTCGACGAAGTACGATTCCGTGAAGGACATCCCGGAAGGCGAGACCGTCGCTGTGCCCGATGATGCTTCGAACCAGGCCAGGGCGCTGCTGGTGCTGCAGGCCGCCGGACTCGTCGATCTGAAGGACGGCGGCACCGCCTTCTCGGATCTCGCTGACGTCGATGAGAGCACGTCCAAGGTCAAGGTCACAGCGCTGGAAGCGGCCCTCACCCCTGAAGCCCTGCCCGATGTCGCAGCAGCCGTCATCAACAACGACTTCGTGGAGGACGCGGGGCTCTCGTTCGACGACGCGCTCTTCACCGACGACCCCGAGGACCCGAGTGCGCTCCAGTACGTGAACATCTTCGCGTCGCGCGCCGAAGACGTCGACAACGAGACCTACCTCAAGCTGGTCGAGATCTTCCAGACCGACAAGAACGTGCAGGAGGGCCTGGCGAAGTCGTCGGGCGGCACCGGCGTCACGTTGCAGACGCCGGCCGACGAGCTGGCCTCGCTGCTCAAGGACGTTCAGAAGGACGTCGCGGCGAACAGCTGATCAGGTCGACCTGAGAGAATCGGGGGGGGGNNCCCCCCCGATTCGTCGTCTGCAGGTCGACCACGCCCTTCCTTTCCCCTTCAAGACCGGAGCACTCCATGCCCATCGTGTCCCTCGAGAACGTATCGAAGAGATACCCGTCCCCGGCTGGGGCTGACGAGCAGATCACGGCGGTCGACGGCGTCACGTTGCAGATCGATCAGGGAGATGTCTACGGCATCATCGGATACTCCGGCGCAGGCAAGTCGACGCTCGTGCGTCTCATCAATGCTCTGGAGCCTGCCTCCGAGGGACGGATCACTGTCGATGGCGTGGAGATCACGGCTCTCGCGGAGCGCGAGCTGCGCCGGGTGCGCAGTGGAATCGGAATGATCTTCCAGCAGTTCAACCTCTTCTCGTCGAAGAGCGTGCGGGCGAACGTCGCGTATCCCCTCAAGCTGGCCGGGTGGTCGAAGCCCGACATCGAGGCGCGTGTCACCGAGCTGCTCAGCTTCGTGGGGTTGAGCGACAAGGCGCGTTCATACCCCGAACAGCTCTCCGGAGGTCAGAAGCAGCGTGTGGGCATCGCCAGAGCCCTCGCCACGAGGCCGGCCATCCTCCTCGCAGACGAGGCGACCAGCGCGCTCGACCCGGAGACCACGCACGAGGTGCTGGCACTGCTCAAGAAGGTGAACGAGGAACAGGGCGTGACGATCGTCGTGATCACGCATGAGATGGATGTCATCCAGACGATTGCGACGAAGGTCGCCGTCATGGACCGCGGTCGCGTCATCGAGCACGGCGACGTGTTCGAGGTCTTCTCCAACCCACAGCACGCCGCTTCGCAGCGGTTCGTCGGCACGGTCGTGAAGGGGGTGCCCTCTCCGTCTGAACGGGCGGTGCTCCGTGAACGTCACGATGGACGCCTCGTGACGTTCTCGTTCCGTGACGGCGGTCCGTCCCAGGCGCAGGTCTTTCTCCAGCTCGCCGACGCGGGACTGGAATTCGAGCTCGTGTTCGGGGGCATCAACGACATCCGCGGGCGTGCCTTCGGACACCTCACTCTCGCGATCCGCGGTGAGGACGGTGTCATCGAGCAGACGCTCGCGAGCATCGCCCCACATGTCGACGTGTCCGACATCGACAGCGAGGAGGTGCGCTGATGGATCGTCTCATCGAGCTGGGGCCCGAGTTCTGGACGGCTGCTGTCGAGACTCTCTACATGGTCTCTCTCACGCTGGTGCTGGGCGGCCTGCTGGGCGGTCTGATCGGCGTCGGTCTGTACCTCACCAGGCCGGGAGGGATGCTGCAGAATCGGGCGGTCTCCGCAGTCCTGAACCTCTTCATCAACTTCTTCCGTCCCATCCCGTTCGTGATCCTCATCACGGTGCTGATCCCGTTCTCGCGTTTCATCGTGGGCAGCGGCATCGGCACGAACGCCGCGATCGTGGCGCTCGTCGTGGCCTCGATGTTCGCGATCGGCCGCATCGTCGAACAGCATCTCGTCGGGGTCTCACCCGGAGTGATCGAAGCCGCACGCGCCATGGGGGCCGGCCCCTGGCGGACGCTCTTCACCGTCGTGATCCCGGAGGCCCTGGGGCCGCTCATCCTCGGGTACACGTTCGTCATCGTCGCCCTCATCGACATGACCGCGATGGCGGGTTATATCGGTGCAGGCGGTCTCGGAAACTTCGCACTGACCTACGGACGTCGTCAGTTCGAGCCCGTGGTGATGTGGGCGGCCGTGCTGCTCATCGTCGTCTTCGTGCACGTGGCGCAGACGCTCGGAACCCGCCTGGCCCGCAAGGTCATGCGCCGCTGAGGGGAGCCTCGTCGACAGGCGCCTCCTGCAGGGTGCGACGAGTGGTGAACACCCGCTCCGTCCCGCTCAGCGGATCGATGAAGCGCAGTTCACGAGCGAGCAGCTGCAGCGGGCGGTCGAAGTCGTCGGGCAGGTCGTCGAGCAGCTCCGGGTAGAACCGGTCGTTCAGGATGCCGATGCCGAGGGCGGCCAGGTGCACGCGCAGCTGATGCATCTTGCCGCTGTGCGGGCGGAGCAGCGTATGCACCACGCGATCGTCGCTGCCGATCAGCGCGATCAGCGTCTCGGCGTTCGGCTCCCTGGCATCGTCGACCTGCACACGCACCTGGGCGCGCGGCTTCTCGATGTGGTTGCGGTAGACGAGCGGGAACGAGGGGAGCTCGCCGTGATCGGGGAGCGCCGACACCGCCTCGTACACCTTCTGCACCTGCCGCTTCTCGAACATCAGCTGGTAGGCGCCGCGGGTCGCCGGTCGTGTCGAGAACATCAGCAGGCCGGCGGTCGCGCGATCCAGGCGGTGGATCGGCGCCAGGTCGGGATTGTCGAGGAGGTTGCGCAGGCGTACCAGTGCCGAGTTCTGCAGGAACTTGCCGCCGGGAGTCGTGGGCAGGAAATGCGGCTTGTCGACGATCACGAGATGCTCGTCCTGGTGCAGGACCTCGATCTCGAAGGGGATCCGCGTCTCGACGGCGGGTTCGCGGTAGTACCAGACGAATTCGACGCTGCCGAGCGGGGCGTCGCGCGGGACGGGGGAGCCGTCGGCCCGCACGATCTCGCCGCGGTCGAACCGCTGGAGAAGACGCTCGGGGTCGAGGTGGAAGAAGCGCTCGACCATGTAGGCGGCGACGGTGGGCCACGAGCCGGAGAGGGGCACGTGCAATCGTGTGGCTCCCACGCCGTCGCGCACGGGGAGGGGGGAGGGCATGCCCATCAGATACGGCCGGTCACGAGTCGAAGCTCAGGCTCAGCTTGCGCAGCAGCCCCGCGAGGCGATCCCGATCCGAGCGCGAGAGGGCCCGCAGCAGGTCGGCCTCCACATCGACGAGACGCGTGATGGCGGCGTCCACGCGGATGCGCCCATCGTCGGTGAGCGTCACCAGCACGCTGCGCCCGTCGCCGGGGTCGGCCTCGCGGCGCACGAAGCGGCGGCCGACCAGACGGTCGATCCGGTTGGTCATCGTGCCGCTCGAGACCAGAGTCTGCTGCAGCAACTGCTTGGGGGAGAGCTGGAACGGCGCCCCGGCTCGGCGCAGCGCCGAGAGCACATCCCATTCCCAGTGCTCCAGGTCGCTGCGGCGGAACACGTCGCGTCGGGCGCGGTCGAGGTGGCGCGACAGCCGGTCCATCCGCGACAGCACCTCGAGCGGGGAGAAGTCGAGGTCGGGGCGCTGGGTGTTCCACGCGCCGACGATCCGGTCGACCTCATCCACCTCGCTCATCCGCCCATTATCGCGTGTGCGGCTCGGGGATCAGGACGCCGCCGGCAGGTCGATCGTCATGAAGGTGCTGTGCGGGTCGAGGACGTAACCGCCGAACGGGCCGCATTCGCGGAAGCCGGCGGCGGAGTAGAGGGCGCGCGCCGGGACGAAGAACTCGGCGCTCCCGGTCTCGAGCGAGACACGGCTGATGCCGCGCGCCTCGGCATCCTCCAGCAGGAAGGCGAGCATGGTGCGTCCGAGACCGCGCCCGCGCAGCGCGGGGTCGGTGCGCATCGACTTGATCTCCTCGTGCCCTTCCGCCACCGTCGCCAGGGCGCCGGTGGCGACGGGGCGGCCGTCGAGGTGCCCGGCGAACAGCCGCATTCCCGGGGCGAGCAGACGCTCGAACACCAGGGCATGGCGGCTCTCCGGTGGAGCCGTGTGCTCCAACTCCGCATGATGGGCGATCAGGAACTCGGCGAGGGCGGGGTCTGCGGTCTCCACCCGTTCGATCACGATGCTCATGACGCCAGCATCCCAGAGCGGTGTTTCGGGTGGATGACGCACGGGGTGTCAGCGGAACCGGGGCCGGGGCATGGCAGACTTGATGCCGCGGCGCCCTCGTGGGCGGCGCGGTCCGCCGTGGTGTAATGGCAGCACGACAGCCTTTGGAGCTGTGAGGTCTAGGTTCGAGTCCTGGCGGCGGAGCATGACTGGGAACAATCTCGCCATCGTCGTCCTCGCTGCGGGACAGGGCACGCGCATGAAGTCGCGCCTGCCCAAGGTGCTGCACCCGATCAGCGGGCGTCCGCTCGTGGGGCATGTGCTCACCACAGCGGGCCGGCTGCAGGCGGCGCACGTGGAGGTCGTCGTGCGGCACGAACGCGACCAGGTGGTCGCGGCGCTGGCCGCCGACTACCCCGACGCCGTGTTCGTCGATCAGGACGACATCCCCGGAACCGGTCGTGCGGTGCAGGTGGCCATCGATGCGCTCCCCACCGACTTCGACGGCGACGTGCTCGTCCTCTCCGGCGACTGTCCACTCGCCGATGCCGACACCCTCTCCGCCTTCCTCGCAGAGCACCGCGCCTCGGGCGCGCCGGCCACGCTGATGACCGCACTTGTCGACGATCCGACCGGCTACGGACGCGTCGTGCGCGATGCCGACGGTGGGGTCGACCGCATCGTGGAGCAGAAGGATGCGAACGAGGAAGAGGCCGCCGTCCGCGAGATCAATGCCGGGATGTACGTGTTCCGCGCCGCGACGCTGCGGGCGTACCTGCCCCAGCTGAGTCTCGACAATGCCCAGCGTGAGATGTATCTGACCGATGTGCCGGGATTGCTCCGTCGCGACGGCGACCGTGTCGCGGCATCGGTGGTGTCCGATGTCACGGTCACCTATGGAGTCAACGACCGCGCGCAGCTCGCTCTGGTCGGGCGCCTGCTCAACCAGCGGATCGTGCGTCGCTGGCAGCTCGAGGGCGTGACCGTGATCGACCCCGCCACCACCTGGATCGACGACGACGCGAAGCTCGCGCCCGACGTCACGATCCTCCCGAACACGCAGATCCTCCGCGCCACGGTGATCGCCTCCGGTGCCGTCATCGGTCCGGACACGACACTCGTGGACTGCGAGGTCGGGGAGGACGCGATCGTCCGCCGCACCGATGCCACGCTGGCCGTGATCGGTGCCGAGGCGACCGTCGGCCCGTTCTCGTTCCTCCGCCCCGGCACGATCCTCGGAGCCCGGGGCAAGATCGGCGCCTACGTCGAGACCAAGAACGCCGAGATCGGCGAGGGCAGCAAGGTTCCGCACCTCTCCTACGTGGGCGATGCGACGATCGGCCGCGGGGTGAACCTGGGCGCGAGCACCATCACGGCGAACTACGACGACGTCAACAAGCACCGCACCGAGATCGGTGACGAGGTGCACACCGGGTCGCACACGGTGCTCGTCGCGCCCGTTAGGCTGGGAGCCGGTGCGAAGACCGGTGCAGGCGCCGTCGTCCGCAAGGACGTCCCCGCCGGCGCGCTGGCCATGAGCGTCGCCCCCCAGCGCAACATCGAGGGCTGGGTCGAGAAGAACAGAGCAGGGACGGGCGCGGCGGATGCTGCGTCCCGCGAGAATTCGGCGGAATAGGCGGACATGGCGCGCAAGAAGAAGACGGTCGATCTGGATCGCGACAACGGCGTGGCCCCCGGGATCATCGCGAAGACCAAGAAGCGGCTCGTCGTCGCCGGTGGACGTTCGCATCCCGAACTCACCGCAGCGGTCGCCGAGGCCCTCGGCACGGAGATCGCACCGGTCGAGCACCGGACGTTCGCCTCGGGCGAGATCTACGCCCGCTTCGAGGTCTCGATCCGCGGTGTGGATCTCTTCCTGATCCAGACCTTCGGCGAGCCGGTCAACGAGTGGCTCATGGAGACGCTCATCATGATCGATGCCGCCAAGCGCGCGTCGGCCAAGCGCATCACCGTCGTCGCGCCGTACTATCCGTATTCGCGTCAGGACAAGAAGGGCCGCGGTCGTGAGCCGATCAGCGCCCGTCTCGTCGCCGACCTGCTGAAGACCGCGGGCGCCGACCGGGTCATGAGCGTCGATCTGCACGCCGCGCAGATCCAGGGCTTCTTCGACGGTCCCGTCGACCACCTGTTCGCCAAGCCCGTGCTCCTGGACTACTTCGAGCGCACGCTGTCGCCCGAAGACCGTGAGATCCTCACCGTCGTCTCGCCCGACATGGGCCGCGTGCGCGTCGCCGACACCTGGTCGGACAGCCTCGGTGCACCGCTGGCGATCATCCACAAGCGGCGCGACCCGAAGGTCGCGAACCAGGTCTCCGTGCACGAGATCGTCGGTGCCGTCGACGGCCGCACCTGTCTCCTCGTCGACGACATGATCGACACCGGTGGCACGATCGTCAAGGCCGCCCAGGCGCTCAAGGCGAACGGCGCCCACCGCGTCATCGTCGCAGCGACGCACGCGATCTTCAGCGACCCGGCGTCCGATCGGCTTCAGGACTCGTCCATCGACGAGGTCGTCATCACCGACACGATCCCGCTCACCGAGTCGCGTCGCTGGGACAAGCTGACCATCCTCCCGATCGCCCCGCTGCTGGCGCGCGCGATCCACGAGGTGTTCGAAGACGGCTCGGTGACGAGCATGTTCGGCGGCGACGCGTAACGCATCGTCACGGCACAGCCCGCGCATAGCCGGGGTGCTTACGGTCGAATGGCCGACGAGCGCGTCGGCCGACACCGAGCCGGGAGGACCACCATGATCCGCACGACCGTACCGACCTCTGTCCGCAAGGGAACCGCACTCCTCGGGATCGCGGGACTCTTCGTCCTCGCCGGATGCTCCGGAAACGCCGACGCCGAGGCGCCCGCCGACAACAGCAGCACCCCGGACGCCGGTTCCTCCTCGTCCTCCGGTGGCGACTCCACGGGAAGCTACGCCGACGGCACCTACACCGCCGAGGGGTCGTACCAGACGCCCGAGACGGTGGAGCAGATCTCCGTCACCCTGACCCTCGCCGACGGCGTCGTGACCGATGTCGAGGTGACCGGCGACCCGCAGGCTCCAGAGAGCAAGCAGTACCAGGGGCAGTTCATCGACGGGATCGCCGAGCAGGTCGACGGCAAGGCTCTCGACGACCTGAACGTCAGCCGCGTCGCCGGCTCGTCGCTCACCAGCGGTGGGTTCAACAAGGCCGTCGAGGCGATCAAGGAGCAGGCCGCCGCCTAGGCGCCTGATCCACCATGGCCAGTTGGCGTTTCGAGGCCATCGGGACGCAGTGGGAGATCGAGACGACGGAACCCCTGCCGGAGTCGGCACGCGCCGCGGTGATGGCGGAGATCGACCGCTTCGACCGCGAGTGGTCCCGATTCCGTGCAGATTCGGAGGTCGTGCGCCTCGGACGTGAGGGGGGCGGCTTCGCCTCCACCGATGCCCGGCCGATGCTCGACGCGTACCGTGGGCTCTCCGCCGCGACCGGAGGCGCCGTCAACCCGCTCGTCGCGGACAGCCTCGACGCGCTCGGGTACGACGCCGACTACTCCCTCGTGCCGGGTGAACCTGTGCGCGCACCGGCGGACTGGGAACAGGACGTGTCCTGGACGGATACCGATGTCACGGCCTCGGCGCCTGCCCTGATCGATGTCGGCGCGCTCGGCAAAGGGCGTCTCGTCGACCTCGTGGCGGCGGTGTTGGCAGCGGTGCCCGGAGACCTCGTGGTCGACGCCGGTGGTGACATCCGGGTCCGCGGCTCCGGTGTGCGCATCGGCCTCGAGCACCCGTACGATCCGACGAAGGCGATCGGGGTCGTCGACGTGCACGACCAGGCGCTGTGCGCCTCGGCGATCAACCGGAGGGCGTGGGGGAGCGGGCTGCATCATGTGCTGGATGCCCGCACCGGGATGCCCGTGCGCACGTGGGCCGCGACCTGGGCATGGGCGCCGGAGGCGATGACGGCCGACGCCGTGGCGACGGCTCTCTTCTTCGACGGCGGTGTCGAGCTCGCAGCGATGTGGAACGTCGAGTGGGTGCGCATGAGCACCGACGGGCGCGTGCAGCGCTCGCCCGGATGCCCGGCCGAACTGTTCGTCGCCGCGGGGGCGTCGCACCCCTCAGGTCGGAATTAGGGAAGAGTGGAAAAGTGATCACCTCATTCGCCGCCGCACGACAGCGGGTCCTCGCGGTGCTGGGCTCGCTGTCGATGTACCGCCTCGTGCTGTTCGCGCTCGTCGCTCTCGCGGTCATCGCCTTCGTCCTGTCGCTCTTCGGCGTGATCGTCTCGCCGACCCCGCTCGAGCTCGTGGCCTCGTTCCTCGTGCTCGCGGTCGTCATCTCCGCCGTCGACGCGGTGGCGCAGCGCATCCTCCGACTCCCCTGGCGCGTCGAATCGTCACTGGTGACCGCACTCATCCTCCTGTTCGTCCTCCGGCCGGGCATCGAGCCTGGCGCGCTCCTCGGCCTCGCCCTCGCCGGTGCCGTCGCGAGCGTCTCGAAGTATCTGATCGCATGGCGTGGGCGGCACATCTTCAACCCCGCCGCGTTCGGGGCGGCCGTGGTCTCGATCCTCGGCGCTTTCGGAGCGTTCGAGTGGCTGGGGACCTCGTCGTCGTGGTGGGTCGGCACGCCGGTGCTCACGATCCCCGTGGCGGTGCTGGGCCTCGCGGTGCTCTGGCGCACCGAGAAGATCCGCGTCGTGCTGGTGTTCCTGCTCGTCGCCGTCGCGACCTCGGTGGTGCGCCAGATGGTGCAGGCAGCGGAGTTCGACATCTCGTTCGACATCGTGACCGCACTGCAGTTCGCGGTGCTGCAGTCGCCTTTCCTGTTCCTCGGGGCGTTCATGCTCTCGGAGCCGCTCACCCTCCCGCCGCGCCGTCGGCAACAGCTCGTCGTGGCCGTCGTGGTGGGTCTGCTCGCGGGGTGGCCGATCTCGGTGGCCGGGCTGTTCACCCTCGGTCAGGAGCGTGCGCTGCTGATCGGCAACCTGGTGGCGTTCGCGTTCGCCCTGCGCGGTTCGGTGCGGCTCGTGCTCGAACGGCGTGAGTTCATCACCCCGACCGCGCAGGAGCTGACGTTCCGTGCCAAGGGGCGCGTGCGCTTCCTTCCGGGGCAGTACCTCGAGCTCGACGTTCCGCATCATCGCCCCGACGCCCGCGGAACCCGGCGGGAGTTCAGCATCGTGTCGGCACCCGCCGATCTTCCGACGTTGCGCATCGCGTACAAGAACGGCGACCAGAAGCATCCGTCGAGCTACAAGCGCGCTCTCGCCGCCGCAGAGCCGGGGGCGACCTTCGCGGTGACCGGCACCTGGGGGGATTTCATCCTTCCTCGCGGAGACCAGCCGGTGCTCATGGTCGCGGCCGGCATCGGAGTGACACCGTTCGTCTCGCAGCTGCGGCAGTTGCAGGCGACCGGTCAGCGCCGCGATGTGGTGCTCGTGTATGTCGCCTCCGACGCCTCAGAGCTCGCCTTCCGCGATGAGCTCGCTGCGACGGGGGTGCGCACGGTGGTGTTCACACGTGACGAGCCTGGCGACCTGCCCGCGCACTGGTCGTGGGCGCGGGGGGCGCGTCTGGATGCGGAGACCCTGGAGCGCACCGTCGCCGACCTGGTCATGCGTCATGCGTTCATCTCGGGCCCGCCGCGGCTCATCGCCGACCTCGCCCCGGCTCTGCAGAAGGCCCGCAGCCTCACGACCGACGCGTTCGCCGGATACTGAGCCGACCGACCGGTCGGGTCAGGCCTCGGCGGTGTCGCCGGCTGCCGCCGGGTTCCGCGGGATGCGGACGGTGAAGGTCGTGTCACCGGGTTCGCTGGTGACGGTGATGAAGCCGTGGTGTCCCTCGACGATGGCCTTCGCGATCGCGAGTCCGAGGCCCGTGCCGCCGGTCTGCCGGGCCCGCGAGCTGTCTCCACGGGCGAAACGGGCGAACAGCTCGTCACGGATGGCGGGGTCGATGCCCGGACCGTCGTCGTGCACGCGCAGCACGGCATCCTCACCCTCCTGTGCGACGCTCAGTGTCACGGTCGTACCGGCTGGCGTGTGCGTGCGGGCGTTCGCGAGCAGGTTCGCGACGACCTGATGCATGCGTCCGGCGTCTCCCATGATCGTCACGGGTTCGTCGGGCACGTCGATGTTCCAGTGGTGGTCGGCCGCGGTCGGGCGTGCGTCCGAGAGGCCTTCGAGGGCCAGCTGGGTCAGGTCGACAGTGCCGTAGACCAGCTCCTGGCCTTCGTCGAGTCGGGCCAGCAGCAGCAGGTCCTCGACGAGGCGTGTCATCCGCAGCGACTGGGCCTGGATGCGCTCCAACGACGAGGTCGTGCCCTCGATGACCTCGGGACGCTCCGCCTGCGCGTTCGACTGACGCAGCGCGCGCAGCGACAATTCCGAGTATCCACGGATGGAGGCGAGCGGGGTGCGCAGCTCGTGGCTGGCGTCGGCGACGAAGCGCCGCATCCGCTCCTCGTTCTTCTGGCGGGAGGCGAGCGACGTGTTCACATGATCGAGCAGCTTGTTCAGGGAGGCGCCGACGATCCCGGTCTCGGTGCGCGGATCGGCTTCGGATGCCGGCACGCGCTCGGTGATCGTCACCTCGCCGCGATCGAGCTGCTGGTTGGCGACCCTGGTCGCGGTCATCGCGACAGCACGCAGCGGTCGCAGACTCACTCTGATCGTGATCGCAGTGGTCAGCGCCAGCAGGATGAGCCCGCCGATGGTCGCGAGGGCGATGACGGTGAGCAGTTGCGTGAGCTGGTTCTGGATCTCGTCACGGGGGAGCCCGGTGACAACCACGACGCCCGTGCTCGCAGGGTTTGCGACGACCCGGTAGGAACCGAGCCCCGCGAGCGAGACGGTCGCTGGCGTGCCGCTGCCCAGAGCGCTGATGAGTTCGTGCAGCTGATCCGCTGTGAGAGCCTGGGATGTTCCGCCGAGGTCGCCGTTCGAGTTGTCGAAGGCGATTCCGGTTGCCCCGGTGACAGGACTCGCGACGGCGAACAGCAGGCCGGGAATCTGCGGGTTGCCGCCCTTGAGGATGTTGTCGACCGTGGCTCGTTCAGCCGGGACCTGTTGGACGAGCTGCTTCGTGATGCCCGCGGCATAGCTCTCGACCTTCTCGTCGAGCTGCCGCTCCAACGTGCTACCCAGCGTCGCGCTGGTGATGACGGCGACGATGATGAGGATCAGCGAGACGAATCCGATCACGGCGGTCATCAGCCGTGTCTGCAGGCTCATCGGCCGTCTCATCACCGTCGCTGAGCTCACTGCGGAGCCTTGATCATGTAACCGACGCCCCGGACGGTGTGCAGCAGCGGTGTGCGGCCGGCATCGATCTTCTTGCGCAGGTAGGAGATGTACAGCTCGACGACCGACGACTTGCCGCCGAAGTCGTAGCTCCACACCCGGTCGAGGATCTGCGCCTTCGAGAGCACACGGCGTTCGTTCCGCATCAGATAGCGCAGCAACTCGAACTCGGTCGCGGTGAGCTCGATCTCGGTGCCGTCGCGCACGACCTCGTGGCTGTCCTCGTTCAGGGTGAGGTCGGCGACGCGCAGGATCGACTGCCCGTCGTCGGCCGTGGCGTGACCGGTGCGCCGGATGATCGCGCGCAGACGGGCGATCACCTCTTCCAGGCTGAACGGCTTCGTGACGTAGTCGTCGCCGCCCGCGGTGAGCCCGGCGACGCGATCGCCCACGGCGTCCTTCGCGGTGAGGAAGAGCACCGGGACGAGGTTGCCGGACTCGCGGAGCCGCTTGAGCACGGACATCCCGTCGAGATCGGGCATCATGATGTCGAGCACCAGCGCGTCGGGCTCGAACTCGCGCGCCACCTGGAGGGCTTCCATCCCGGACGAGGCCGTGCGCACCTCCCAACCCTCCATGCGCAGGGCCATGGCGAGGAGATCGGTGAGCATCTGCTCGTCGTCGACGGCGAGGATGCGCAGGGGGGAGCCGTCGGGGCGGCGCAGTTCGGGCAGGTCGCTGGTCATGTCCCTATTCTGCGGAATCTCCTATGCGATTTCTATGGAGAATGCTATGTGTTCTCTGAGAGATGCCGCGTCGGCGAGGAGATGACATACTCACGCGATGCGCTCGTCGGGAAGCGCGAGGAAATCCATGCCGTCCTGCAGGGCGAGTCGGTCGGACAGGACGCCGACCGGTCCGTCGAGGTGACCGCCTGCGCGCACCCCGAGCCTCTTCGGGCCCGACAGCGCGTGATAGACCGCGAACTGCCCGCGCGGGTCCACCGCGGGGTCGAGCACCGCCGCGCTGACGTGCACGGGTATGCGCAGGCGCCGTGCGGCGGTCGCCGCATCGAAGTAGTCGAGCACCGTCCGCACCTCCGGGTGGTGACGGAGGTGCTGGCGAACGGCCTCTCCGCTCCCGGTGCAGTGCCGCGAGAGGCGCACGTCGTGGTTCCCGAAGCTCGGCACGTCGAGAGCCGCACGGCGGAACCGGGCATCCCAGGGGAGCGCCAGGGCTCCGATGCCGCCGCCGAAGCTGCCGCCGCTGAAGTCGAGAGCTGTCGCCGCCGACGGCGCCATCTCGAGGAGGACCGTCGCTGCCCGCCAGATGTCGGCCGCGCTGAACCGATGCGAGTACGTGTCGCGGTGTGCGATTCCGGCCAGCACGTGTTCGTCGGGCGAGGCGGGGAAGCGGCTGGCGGTGCCGACGTGCGTCCCGGGGGCGACGGGGAAGATCGCCGCGGTGCCGGCGGGCACCCGTTCGATGTCCGGTCCGGTCCGACCGCCGTATCCATGTCCGACGACGAGGCCGCTGCGGACGTCCGCGGTGGCGTGCGGCAGCATCACGAAGGCGGTGGCGTCTTCCCCGGCCGAGGAGCGGAAGCGGATCTCCGTCACGCGATGCGTCGCGGTCGCGGGGTGCTCCAGTGCGACCTCCCACGTCACCGGTCCGACGCCGAACTCCTGGAACGTCGCCTGCCAGAAGTCGTCGAAGTCGTCGGGCTCGTCCGGCGATGCGAGCGGCGTGAGCAGGGCGCCCAGCGAGTACTCGGTCATCTCCTCGGGAGGGTTGTGGGTCACCGCGGGCGTCCTTTCGGGATGGTCTGCCTCGATGACGCTACCGGCGCCGACAGGGGGAGGAGCGCGCGTGATCGGCGAGGCGGATCCATTGACATGATCGCATATGAATTGCAGTATGTGCATCATGGATTCAATAGCTGGCAACGGAGCCGAAGACAATCCCCTGCTGTGGAGCCGCCGCTCCGTGCTGCGCATGCTCGTGATCGCCGGTGTGCTTCCTCCGGTGCTGGGCTCGCCCTACGGCTCGGCCCCCGCCGCAGCGACAGAACTCACGACGTCGGGCGGGGTCTACGCCGATGCCCTCCGCCGCCTGGACAAACCGAACCTGGCGTTCACGCAGGTCGCGCAATTGGTCGGGGACGACCACCGCATGACGTTCTTCCAGGCCACCTGGGACGGCGGGGCGACCATCGTGCGCGATCTCGAGGTCAAGCGCAACGGCGGCTGGCTGGCGATCACCGATCCCGCCCACCGGTTCGACGAGCAGTGGCTGGTGCTGGAGGGGACGCTGCCGTCGGGGAGCGCGCCGGAGCTGTACGGACCGCTCACGCCCAGCTGGCTCGGATTCACCTCGTTCCAGGTGCTCGGGCCGCAGGCGATCGAGCTGACCACGAGCACCGACGACGTCGACCTGGTCGTGCGGTGGCGTCTGGAGGGCAGCCATCCTGAAGCGCACTATGTGGTGACGGCCAAGACCGCGGGGGACTACATCGTCGGCTATCAGAGCCAGGACACGAAGTCGCTCGACGACCTCGACGAGGTGCTGTGCGGTTCGTACCAGCACGCGCTCTCGGTGCTCGACGGTTCCGCGCCCCTGGGAGCGTGGGAGCTCTTCGCCCCGATGGCGCTGACGCAGTATTCCGTGGGCGACGTCGCCGTCACCTCGGGTGTGTACCTGCCGTCGGAGGTGGCCGAGTTCGTGCACGAACGGCAGCTCATGTCGGATCGGCAGCCGTACGGCATGAGCCTGCGCAACGACAGCCTCGACATCGTGCCGTCCATGTACTCGCCGCAGCCCGGGCTGCGCACGGCCATGACGGTCGGACAGCAGCGCGGCTTCGCCTTCGGCATCGCCGCTCGAGCCGACACCCTGTACGGCACCTACACGCAGCTGTGCCGGAACGAGTACGGCCTCACCGCGTATCGGCGCAATGTGTACGACCGTTCGCTGACCGACGCGGTGCACGCGATGACCGCCCTGATCGCGGTCGAGCCGAGCGGCGACGATTCCGTCGACTACGTGCCGTCGTACTCGGGCTGGTGGAACCGCGCCAAGGGATTCGTCGACGTCGAGAACGAGGATGCGGTCCGCACGGCGGCCAGCGGAGTCGTGCTCGCCGCGCACTACCTGACCGGGACCGCCGACAGCACGCTCTACGACCGTCGTGCGCGTCCGCTCGTGGAGTACCAGCTCTCCCGCAAGGGCATCGGGCACACGCCGATGATCGGCAGCCCGGTGTACAACGACAAGACGCAGTACCGGATCGGGAAGATCCCCACCGATGCCGTGAACCTCGCGTCGCTCTACCAGCTCACGCACGGCCGCAACGCCGGCATCCAGCGGCTTGCGGTGCAGGCGACCAAGGCGGGCGTGGTCGGGCAGAGCAGGGCGCCGTTCTCGAACGCGCTGGCGACCTACCGCGTCACGGGGGATCCCGCCTATCTGGCGGAGGCGACGCTGATCGCCCGGAGGTATGCGCAGGAGCAGATCCTCACGCCGTATCGCAGCAACGGCCAACCGCCGGGAGGCTTCGCCTACAGCTTCTCGAAGTACTGGGTCGACCTTCTGGAGATGTTCGAGGCGACGGGCGAGACCGAGTTCCTCGACGGGGCATATCGCGAGGTGCAACGGTTCATCACGCAGACGGCGGTGCGCCCGGTTCCCGACACGAACGTCACAGTACCCGTCGGGTCGGTCATCAAGCAGCAGTACGACTGGGAGTCGCGTTCGTCGCTCCCGTCGTACCCGACGACGAACGTTCCGACGGAGACGGTGCCGGCCTGGTACGTCTCGCCCTCCGGCCTGACGTTCGAGGCGCTGTCGTCGTTCAAGCTCGGTGTCAGCACGTTGACCAACCCGGGCGGCGGCTACGTGTTCAACCCGTGCTGGGCCGGAGCTCTGCTGCGCCTGGCGCATCACACCGGAGACGAGCTGCTCGCCGACATCGCGCACAACATGGTGATCGGACGGTTCACGACGTATCCCGGCTACTACGGACGGCAGTTCCAGGTCGCGCACATGAAGCCCGACTTCGCGACGAGCGGTCCGGTGGGGATCACGGGCTACTACTTCCACCACGCGCCCGCCCAGCTCGGACTCGCGATGGACTACCTGATCAGCGAGAGCTTCTACCGCAGCGCCGGCGCGATCGAGTTCCCGCACGTGTTCGAAGCCGACTTCGCCTACTTCAAGTTCTTCGCCTACGGCCATGCGCCGGGGACCTTCTTCGGCGAGGACGGCGTGTGGCCGTACTTCCCCGAGGGGCTCATCGGGGTCGACAATCCTCTGGTCAACTGGATCGGCGGCGTCGGCAACGGTGCCCTGTACGTGAGCCTCACCAACTCCGCGGGCACCGCGCAGCAGGTGGTCGTCGACCTCTCCACCGATCTCACCGGCCTGCCCCGCAGCTCGTCGACCGCGGTCGAGGTGGTCGCCGCGAACGGCGCCCGCTCGACCTCGGCGGCCCAGAACGGTCGCGTCACGGTCACGGTGCCCGCACGCGGACTGCTGGCCCTGGTAGTGCGGAACGTCACGGTGCAGCGGCCGGGGCTGCCGTTCGATGACGTCGTCGATCACGGGCACGACAGCTTCCACGAGATCGACTCCGACCCCGCCACCGAGTACGGGGTCGCGCGCGGGATGCTTCTGGTGCGTCCCGACGGGCAGGGGTACGACGCCTACGTGCAGATCGATACCGAGCAGCAGGCCACGCTGTCGTACCGCATCGGTGCGCAGGCGGTGCAGCAGGCTCCGCAGAAGGCGTACCCGTTCGAGTGGACGATCCCCGTCGACGACCTCACCAAGACGTTCCGGTACACGATCACCTCCGGGGGCACGACCACGCCCGAGGTCACCCTCCAGCTGCCGTCGCGGATCAGCGGGGCCAACCCCGGGCTGGCGGGCGATGTGATCGCGCAGGCGACCGGAACCGCCGGAGACCGGGTTCCCTTGATCATCGAAGTGCGCAATGCAACCGACGACCCGGTCACCGGCACCGTGGCTGTGACCCTGCCGTCTGGCTGGAGCCTCGACGGTGCCGTCCCGGCGATCTCCGTTCCCGCGCAGGGCTCCGCGCGGGTCGAGTCCGCGGCCGTCATCGCGACCGCAGCGGCGCTCGGCGAGGTCGAGGTGAAGGCGAAGCTGACGGTCACGGGCGAGGACCCCGTGACGCTGCGCCCCGCCGCGATCGAGGTGATCGACCGTCGCCGCCTGGTGTCGCTGACCTCCGACGTCGAGATCGTCAGCGGTCCCGGCGCGGTCGCGAAGCTGACGGCACTCGTCATCAACACCGGGGTCACCCCGCTGCAGGGCACCCTCGCGCTCTACGGCCTCACCGGGTGGAGCGTCGGACAGCAGAGTGCGACGATCACGGTGCCGCCGAGGTCGGATCTGACCCACACCTGGACGGTGACGGCAGGGGCCGGCGTCGCGCCGGGATCGTCGACCCGATTCGAGGCGCGCCTGGACCAGACTCTGCGACGCGGAGTGCTCGTGCGCGTCGCCGACGAGGGAGTGATCGCCCACACGCAATCGCCGTGGCCGGGCTACCTGGAATCGGGCAACTGGTACCCGAGCGGTCTCTCCGGCTGGAACGGCACGCGCACGCGCTACAGCGACGCCGATTCCGTGGGCAGCACGGTGACGTGGAACGTCGACCTTCCGCAGGCGGGGCTCTACCGCGTCTCGGTCTGGTATCCGACGAACCCGACGACCACGACGTCGGCGGCCTACGTCGTCGAGCACCAGAACGGCAGCTCCGAGGTGATCGTGGATCAGACGCAGGGCGCGGCGGCCTGGCGCTCGCTGGGCTCGTTCCACTATGCGGCCGGCGCGACCGGAACCGTGCGGCTCGAGGTCCGCAACACCAGCATCCACCGCGTCAGCGCGGCGCAGTTCGTGCGCATCGGGGACTGACATGACGAAAGGGGTGGGCCGGTCGGAGAGATCCGGCCGGCCCATCCCTTTCGTGGTGGGTGCGGAGGGGCGTCAGTGCCGCACGTACTCCTTGATCGCGTCCTCGTCGACGGTCACGCCGAGGCCGGGACCGGTCGGGACCAGGAACCCGCCGTCGGCACGCACCTCGAGCGGTGTCGTGAGCAGGCGGTTCGCGACCGGGAGGGTGAACGGCTGGTACTCGAACGCGAGGAGCGAGGCGGCGCTCGCCGCGACGTGCACACCGGCGGCCATCGCGATGCCGAAGGCGGCGGAGTGGTGAGGCGCGACCTGCACGTGGAACGCATCGGCGACAGCCGCGATCGCGAGGCCCTCGGTGATGCCCGTGCGGCCGATGTCGGGCTGCGTGAGGCCGACCGCGCGGCGGGTGAGCCAGTCGGTGAACTCGAAGCGGCTGCGCATCGCCTCGCCGATCGCGATCGGCGTGGCGAGCGCGGTCGCGAGGTCGCGGTGGCCCTCCACGTCTTCGGGTGCCAACGGCGCTTCGAAGAACCACGCCTTCCGGTCGTCGAGCTCCCGACCGAGGGCCCGCGCCTCGCCGAGCCGGTAGGTCCAGTGCGCGTCGAGCGCGACGTCGAGGTCGGGGTGCACACCCCGGACCGCGTCGTAGGTGGCGAGGTCGGTGCGGATGTCGACGCCGAGGTGCAGCTTGATGCGGCGCACGCCGCCCTCGACGAGCTCGGCCGCCTTCTCCGCGCGCTCGATGTCGTCGACACCGCGGATCCCGGAGACATAGGTCGGCAGCACTTCGTGGAAGCGTCCGCCGGCGAGCTCGGAGACCGAGAGGCCGGTCGCATGGCCCCAGAGATCCCACAGGGCGATGTCGACGGCTGCCATGGCGTCGGCCTGGTGGCCGGTGAGGTGCCCGCGCTCGCGCATCGACTCGGTCATGCGGTGCCAGAGCGTGCGCACCGAGCGTGGGTCCTCACCGAGGATGAGGGGGGTGAGCAGGTTGTCGACGATCGCCGCGGCGACGACGGGGGCGACCGGCGCCAGCGCCTCGCCCCAGCCCACGAGACCCTCGTCGGTCTCGATCTTCACCAGCAGGGTCTCGTAGCCGGGGGAGTAGAGGCTCCGCCACGGCGGGCGGATCACGTAGCCGCGGTGGTCGACTGCGGTGTCGCCGGCGTAGGAGTTGTTCGCCTCCTCCTTCGACAGGTAGAGGGGGAAGGTCTGGACGCGCGTGATTCTCACAGGGGTCTCCAAGGACATCGAGGGGCGAGCGGCCGGCGGCTGGTGCCGCGGTCAGGGATCAGGGTCGGATCAGGGGGCCGCGTCGCGGCGGAGGAGTCAGAGCGCGGCGAAGGCCGACGCGGTGCGGGACGGGCTGTAGCCGAGAGCCACGGAGATCTCGTCGGCGGCTTCGATCAGCTGCAGCGCGAGTTCCTGGTGCGGGGCGTGCAGGTCG
The DNA here is from genome assembly GCF_002377845.1 of Microbacterium sp. UBA3486. Lineage (NCBI taxonomy): Bacteria > Bacillati > Actinomycetota > Actinomycetes > Micrococcales > Microbacteriaceae > Microbacterium > Microbacterium sp. UBA3486. The sequence goes on along the minus strand of NZ_DFQP01000099.1, from coordinate 58,997 downwards.
AGAACCGAGAGGGGACCGCTCGCGGAGAGCCCGGCGACGATCTCACCCGCGCGGTTGCGGATGGGGGCGGCGATGCACGCGCGTCCGAAGGCGAGCTCCTCGATCTCGGTCGCATAGCCCCGGCTGCGGGTCTCGTCGAGGGCGAGCTGCATGGCTGCACGGTCGACGATCGTATGAGGGGTGAAGCGCTGAGGCGTCTGGGCGAAGTACTCGTCCACCTGCTCATCGGTCATGCCGGAGAGCAGGGCCTTGCCGAGGCCGGTGGCGTGCAGAGGGCCGGTGCGTCCGGCCATCGCGAAGGACTTGGGCGCGAGTGCGCCTTCGAAGTTGCAGAGGTAGGTGAAGGTGAAGCCGCTGAGCTCGGCGACGTTCACGCCGATCTCGATCTTGCGGGCGAGGTTCTGGGCGATCTGCCGCGACGCGCGGAAGATCGGGGAGCCGTTGAGGGCGATCGTGCCGAGCGCCACGGCTGCCGGTCCCAGGCGGTAGAGGCCGGTGCGGGCGTCCTGCACCACGAACTTCATGCGGTCGAGTGCCGACATCATGCGCGAGACGGTGGACTGGCCGAGCCCGGTGAGGGTGCAGAGCTCGGAGACCCTCAGCTCGCCGGACTCCTCGGTGAAGCATGCGAGCAACGACATCGCCCGTTCGACGGTCTGGGTGCCGCCCACCGATTCCGATGCCATGGTCACTCCTCCTCAGTACTGCCGCCGCGGATGCGACGCTGCGGCTGGTCGCCGCTGCCAGTCATCTTATGCAGTGAAATGGCTTCGAGCAACACAAATGTGGGTGTCTTATGCATTTTGTGGATTTCGCATCCGCATTGTGGTTAACTGGCCGCACGTCGACGTTGACGACTGTGACGACGACGCGCAGGGCCCCCGGGGGTCGTCTCTACTGGAAAGTGACTGCAATGCAACAAGCCATACTCGAGCGGCCCGCGGAGAGCGAGCAGAAGGCCGTCGAGCCACGCTCCGGGCGACGCTCCACGCTGGGCGCGAAGGATCGCACCTTCGGTTTCATGATCGCACTTCCTGCGGTCCTTCTGTTCCTCGTGATCGCGATCTTCCCCCTCGTGTCGAGCATCTTCACGAGCCTGTTCGATCAATCGCTCCTGCGTCCCGAGCGCACCTTCGTGGGTCTGGACAACTATGCGGCCGTGTGGGAGGAGTTCTTCGCCCGGCTCGGCACGACCCTCGTGTTCGCGTCGCTCTCCACGGTCTTCCCCCTCGTGCTCGGTGTGGCCCTCGCCCTGCTGCTGAACGCCCGCATGCGCGGACGCAACATCCTGCGCGGCGCTCTCATGCTTCCCTGGCTGCTCCCCGGCGTGGTCGTCTCCTTCCTCTGGGCCTGGATCTTCAACGACAGCTACGGCGTCGTCAACCACGTGCTCTCGGTCTTCGGCCTGCCGGAGGTCAGCATGCTCGGCACCCCGACCGGCGCGATGGCCGCCGTGGTCATCGCCAAGACCTGGCACTCGTTCCCGTGGATCATGGTCGTCGCCCTCGCGGTGCTCCAGACCCTCCCGAGCGAGCAGATCGAGGCGGCCACGATCGACGGTGCGACGCGTGCGCAGCGGTTCCGCCACATCTCGCTGCCGCACATCGCCGGCCCGGTCACCCTCGTCGCGGTGCTCGAGTTCATCTACAACTTCGGCAACTTCGACACGATCTTCGTCATGACCGGCGGCGGGCCCGGCAATTCGACCACGACGCTCGCGGTCAGCCTCTACGACCTGGCCTTCGGCAGCTACGAGCTCGGCAAGGCCTCGGCCATGGGCACGCTCTGGCTCGTCCTGCTCGCGATCATCACGACCGGATACCTGTTCCTCAACCGACGGCTGGAGAAGTGATGCGCCGTAGTCGCGATGTGGGGGAGTCGATCATCCGCCCCCACCTGTCCATCCCGGGGCGCGTGCTGCTCCTGCTCCTCGCTCTGTTCGGCCTGCTGCCGGTGTACTGGCTCACGGCGACTGCGTTCACGAAGAAGGAGGACGTCTTCTCCCTGGACCGTCCGTTCTTCCCGGTCGACCCGACTTTCGAGAACTTCGTCGGCTTCTTCCAGAACGACCTGCTGCTGAAGAACCTCATGAACAGCATCATCGTCTCCACCGGAACCGCTCTGCTCGCGGTCCTGGTCGGCGGCCTGATGGCGTACTCGCTGTCGAAGTTCCGCTACCGCGGCCGGAACGCCGTCATGTTCATGTTCCTCATCGGCCAGCTGATCCCCGGCGCCCTGCTGCTCATCTCGCTGTACCTGATGCTGAGCTCGGCCGGGCTGCTGTACACCTACACGGCGCTGATCATCTCGTTCACGACGTTCACGCTGCCGCTCGCGGTGTTCCTGTTGAAGGGCATCATCGACGCCCTTCCCGACGACATCATCGAGGCGGCGAAGGTCGATGGCCTGTCGCGCACGGGCACGATGTTCCGCATCGTGTTCCCGCTCGTGGTCCCCGGTCTCATCACCGCGGGCATGTTCGCGTTCATGCGCGGCTGGAGCGATCTGCTCTTCGCCCTCACGCTCGCCGGCCCCGACAAGCAGACTCTGCCCGCCGGACTCACCCAGGCGTTCATCCGTGAGGGCACGGCCGACTGGCCGGCACTCATGGCGGCGTCCCTCATCACCTCCCTCCCGCTCGTCATCATCTTCATCCTCCTGCAGCGCTACTTCGTCTCCGGCCTCGCCGCCGGAGCGGTCAAGGGCTAGCGATGCACCGCAGAACAGCTCGTCCCCCTCATCCCGAAGGAGCAGTCTCATGAACATCTCGAACTCGCAGCTGAGCCGCCGAGCCTTCCTCGGAGGCGGCACGGTCCTCGCCGCGTTCGGCGCTCTCGCGCTCGCCGGCTGTGCCACTCCCGCCGCCCCCGGCACCGGTGCCGGAGCCACGGCCGCCGGGGCCACGAAGGCCAAGACCATCAACTTCTACGGCAACTCGCTCGGCGAGGAGGCCCTGAAGTCGGCATGGCAGGGCATCCTCGACGGATTCTCGAAGCAGGAGGGCGTCAAGGTCGCCCCCGTGATCTACCCGTACGATCAGGCGGCCACTCAGCTGGCGCTGACCGGACGCTCCGGCAACCTCATGGGCGTCGGACAGTCGGGCGGGTGGCAGGTGCTCACCCCCATGAACGTGCTCGCCGACCTCTCCGACCTCGCGAAGGGGCTCGGCATCCCGCAGGGTGTGCTCGACTCGTACACGATGGACGGCAAGCTGCTCGTGCTGCCCCTGACGGCCGCCGGCATCGGCATCATCACCAACGGAGAGATCGCGAAGAGCGTCGGCATCAAGTCGGGCATGACCGTGGAGCAGTTCGCCACGGCGCTCGAGAAGATCAAGAAGCAGGACTCCTCGTTGATCCCGTACGCCGCCGTCACCAAGAACCCCGACCTCAAGGACGCCGTCCCGTGGATGTGGGGCTTCGGCAGCGACGTCGTCACCGACGATCTGAAGTGCACCCTGGGCGACGCCGAGAGCGTCAAGGCCGTCACCTGGTACAAGTCCCTGCAGGACGCAGGGCTGACGCAGACGAACGTGGCGCGCAGCGATGCCCGCATCCTGTTCGCGAGCGGACGGGCGGCCCTGTACGACGACGCCCCGCTCGCATCGACCTTCGTCAAGACGAACGGTGCCGCCCAGAACATCATCGACAACATCGGCGCGATCTCGCGTCCGACCGCCGGGGGCAAGGATTCGTTCAACCGGGCCTGGGGCAGCGGTGTCTTCGCGACGGCGGGCGAGGGAGAGCTCACGAGCCGTGACTTCATCCTCTACGCCGCGACCAATGTCGAAGCGGCGACCGCGCTGTACGAGAACTCCGCGGTGGCGCCTGCCGCCAAGAGCGTCGCCGACAAGATCCCGGCCCTCGCGGCAGACAAGTTCCAGGGCGCGTTCCGCACCGAGGTCTCCGAGCACGCCCGTGGCGCCGCCTGGGACCGCGTCGCGGTCACCGCGCAGATCGATGCGGCCATCGGAGCGGGGGTCGCGACGATCCTCGCCGGTCAGGTCGAGGTGCAGGCCGGTCTCAACGCGCTGAAGAAGGAAGTGCAGGGTCTGCTCGACGCGAACGCCTGAGCGGATCGCAGGGTTAGAAGGCCGCGTCCCGATGGGGACGCGGCCTTCTTCGTGGGAACGAGCGGCTCAGAGCCAGCGTTCCCGCAGCACCGGCTTCAGCCAGGCGGCGGGCGAGGAGATCGACAGACCGCCGTCGACGGCGATCGAGGTGCCGGTGACGAAGGATGCGGCGTCGGAGGCGAGGAACGCCACGACCGAAGCCACCTCCTCCGGGCGCCCGATGCGCCCGAGCGGGTAGCCCTCGCTCTCTCCGGTGTCGACGGCCGAGATGCTGCCAGGCTGCACGGCGTTGACGCGGATGCCGCGGGGGCCGTAGTCGAGAGCGAGCTGGCGGATGAGGCCGTCCACACCGGCCTTCGCGGCCGCGTAGGCCGGGAGGGCAGGAGCGGCGAGGGACGAGTTGACCGAGGTCACCGCGACGACCGACGACCCCGATGCGAGGCGGTGGAGAGCGGCTCGTGCCACGAAGAACGCCGAGTCGAGCGTGGCGCCGAGCGCGCCGCGCCAGTCTTCGTCGCTCGTCGCCTCCGCGCGGGCGATCGGCATGCGGCCGGCCGCGAGCACGACGACGTCGAGTCGGCCGAGCGCCTGCTCCGCATCCGCGACGGCGCGGTCGGCGGCCTCCGGTCGGCTGCAGTCCGCGACGAGGTACCGCTCGAAGACGGGATCGTCGGAGTCTTCGAGCCCCACCCCGACGACGGCGTCTCCACCGTCGACGAAGGCGCGGGCGATCGCGAGACCGATGTCGGAACTGCCGCCGATCAGCAGCACGCCGCGGCGGGTCACACGCGCACCGTGGTGGGGATGGGCGGAAGGGCGAGCTCGTCGATGACCAGCTTGACCGATGCACGGCTGCCGGCATCCAGGCGCGAAGCCGGATAGCGCACCGTCGCGTGGTCGATCACGCCGCGCGCGACGAGGACCTCCTTGTGTACCGCCCACGCGATGCCGCCCTGCAGACCGATCAGCACGAGAGGGAGCATACGACGGAACTCGGCACGGGCCTCGTCGACGCGCCCCTCCGTGAACTGCGCGAGCACCGGACCGAGGAGGTCGGGGAACTCGCAGGCCGGCATCGTGCCGACGGCGCCCCTGGCATACTCCTCCAGGCAGAATTGCGCATTCTGTCCACCGAGCACCGCGAAGTTCGGATCGTCGATCGCCGAGACGACCGCGCCGACCTTGGGCGCGGTCGGCGGGGCTTCGACCTTGACGGAGTCGACGCCCTCGAGGCGGGCGATCTCGGCGATCAGCGCAGGGGCCATCACGACGCCGGTGACGCCGGGGGCATCCTGCACCATGACCGAGAGGGAGGTGGCGTCGGCGACATCTCCGTAGAAGTCGACGAGCGTCCCGGCGGGCGGCTTCACCATGAACGGAGGAAGCACCATGAGGGCATCAGCGCCCCCTTCCTCCGCGAGGAGGGCCTGCTCGATCGAGGTCGCCGTGGACGTGCCGTTGACGCCGGCGATCACGGGCACCCGGCCCTCGACCACACGGACGACATCGTCCAGGATCGTGCGGCGCTCCTCGGTGGTGAGCGCGAAGCCCTCGCTCGCCATTCCGAAGACGGCGACGCCGTCGACTCCGGACGCGAGCTGGAACTCGACCAGTCGGCGCAGGCTCTCGCGGTCGAGGGCACCCGACTCGTCGAAAGGCGTCGCCAGGATGGGCATCAAGCCGTGGAGTGTCGGAGCCATCAGCTGTTTCCCCGCTTCATCATCGTGTATCCACATTTCTCGCAAGTGTTATGCATATTGTGAGATAGTCTGCCACATAACGGTTATGACCTACCAGAGAAGGATGACCCGGATGTCGCACCCTCAGGCCGCCCGCACCGTCGAGATCCTCTCCGACGCCCGCTACGTCCAGGCCGAATCTCCACGCTGGGATGCCCGTGACGGCAGCCTCCTCTGGATCGACATGGCGACGGGTTCGCTGCACCGCGGACGCATCGAGGGCATCACGGTCGTTCCCGAGGCCGCGGTCGTCGTCGGCGCGCAGATCGGTGCCCCGATCCCGCTCGCGCAGCCGGGCACGGGGTGGCTGGTCGGCGTCGACCGCCGCGTCGTCCACGTGAGCGACGATGGCGTCGTCTCGCCGATCACCGACGACATCGCGGGACCCGGCGACTACATGAACGATGGCGGGGGCGATCCGTCCGGGCGCTTCTGGGTGGGGAGCCAGGCTATGCCCCGCGACCCGCACTGCACACTGTGGAGCCTCGGTCCCGACGGGCAGCCCGTCGCGCGCCTCGGCGGCATCACCGTGTCGAACGGCCTCGCCTTCGACCGCACCGGTGCCACGCTCTACTACATCGACACGCTCCCGCATCGCCGCATCGAGGCGTTCGATGTGGCGCCGGACGGAGAGCTCTCGAACCGCCGCACGGTGTGCCGGGTCGAAGGAGGCAACCCCGACGGCATGACGATCGACCTCGACGGCATGCTCTGGGTCGCGGTCTGGGATGCGTCCGAGGTGCGCCGCTACTCGCCGGCCGGGGAGCTCCTGGAGACGATCGTCCTTCCGGCGAAGCGGCCGACAGCCGTGGCTCTGGTCGACCGGCTGCTGGTGATCACCACCGCGAGCATCGGACTGACCGATCCCGCCGACGCCGACGGCGCACTGCTCGGCGTGGAGGTGGAGGTGGGAGGCGCACCCGCGTTCCCCTGGCGAGGCGCGGTGCCGGCGACGACGGCGGCCGGTTCGATCGAGGAGGGGGCATCGTGAGCACCGTGGACAACGCGCAGCTGCAGGAACGCCTGCGCCGCACCCGACTCGTCGCGATCCTGCGGGGGACGGATGTCGACGCCACGGTCGGCGCGGCGCGGACGCTGCTCGCGGCGGGCGTGCTCACCCTCGAGATCGCACTCACCCTGCCTGACGCGGAGGAGGCGATCGCCCAGGTCGTGCAGGACGCGCCGAACGGAGCGCTGATCGGCGCCGGTACCGTGCTCGACGAGGCCGACGTGGAGAGGGCCCTCGCCGCCGGCGCACAGTTCATGGTGACGCCCACGCTCAGCGCTTCCGTCGCCCATGCGGTCAGCCTGGGCATCGGCGTGCTCCCGGGCGTGTACACGCCCACCGAGATCCAGCGCGGCCACGACCTCGGCAGTGCAGCGGTGAAGCTGTTCCCCGCATCGGCGCTCGGGTCCGGTTTCATCCGCGCCGTCCGCGATCCTTTTCCGCAGGCGCGGATCATCCCCGTGGGAGGGGTGCGCGTCGACACTGTCGCCGAGTACCTCGCCGCCGGGGCCTTCGGCATCGGGGTGGGCGGGCCTCTCGTCGGCGATGCGGCGAGTCCCGGCGGCGATCTCGACGCGCTCGCCGTCCGCGCCGGGGCATTCATGCAGGCCGTGCGCGCCGGGTGACCGACGTACTCCATAGGTTCCTCATCATCGGCCCCTCGATCTCGCATATGCGCGATTCCTAACGTCGATCTCGCCCCGCGATGGCCGCGGCGGAAGGAGAGAGATGTACGGAACATATCTGCGGCGCGAACTCGCCGGCCGCAAGAAGCAGACGATGATCGTCGCGATCGGGCTGGCGATCGCGATCGCCCTCGTGATCGTCGTCAACGCCCTCACGGCGGGAGTGCGGGACGCGCAGGCGCAGGCCCTCGCCTCCGTCTACGGAGTCGGCACCGACCTCACCGTGACGGGCGAGCCCGCCGAACCCGGCCAAGGCGAAGGGCCGCGCTTCGACTTCGACGCGGATGCGGGTCAGAGCGACGGCGAGACCACCACGCTCGCGCAGTCCACGCTGCGGACCGATTTCCTGCGCGGCACGCTCGACTCATCGGTGCTCGACACCGTCGCCGCCACGCACGGGGTCGCCGCGGCATCCGGGGCACTCAGCCTCACGAACGCCACCTTCTCCGGTGAGGTGCCCAGCGGTGGATTCGCTCCGCAGGACGGCGAGCAGCCGGCTGCGCCCGAGGAGGGGCAGACCGCACCGGAGGCCGGGCAGGGCGGCGGAGGAGGATCCTTCGGAGTCGACTCCTTCTCGGTGCTCGGCATCGACCCCGCAGCGACCTCGGTCGGTCCGCTCGCGTCGGCCGAGGTGACGGACGGACGCGGATTCGACGCCGATGATGCCGAGGCGCTCGTCGCCCTCGTCGACAGCACCTACGCGGGTACCGATGAGATCGCGGTGGGAGACACGATCGATGTCGCCGGCTCCGATGTGGAGGTCGTCGGCATCCTCGGCTCGACCTCGGACAGCGCGGATACGGCCGCGAACGTCTATCTGCCGCTGCGCACCGCGCAGACGCTCGCCGGAGTCGACGACGTCATCTCCACCGTCTACGTGCAGGCGGACTCGGCCGATTCGATCGAGGCCGTGCAGTCCGCGTTGGCCGACGCGCTCCCCGATGCGACCGTCACCTCGCAGTCCGAGCTCGCCGCGACCGTCTCCGGTTCGCTCTCCAGCGCGACCGCACTGATCACGAACCTCGGCACCTGGCTCTCGATCATCGTGCTCGCCGTCGCCGTGCTGCTCTCGGTGCTGCTCACCCTGTCGGGCGTCGGGCGTCGCACCAGGGAGTTCGGAACGCTCAAGGCGATCGGCTGGTCGAACGGCAGGGTCGTCCGTCAGGTCGCAGGAGAGTCCATGGTGCAGGGGCTGATCGGGGGAGCGGTCGGCCTCGTCCTGGGTATCGCCGGCATCGTGCTGATCAACGTCCTGAGGCCCACGGTCGCTGCGAGCGGTGCGAGCCAGGGAGCGGGTCCCGGTGCCATCGGCGGGGGCATGGGCGGGGGACCGACCGGAGGTGGAGGGATGCTCCAGACCGCCGCGGCGGATGTCGTGCTCCAGGCGCCGTTCACCCCCTGGGTGCTGGTCGCCGCCGTCGGTCTCGCGGTGCTCGGCGGACTCGTCGCCGGAGCGTTCGGCGGCTGGCGCGCCGCGCGTCTCAGCCCGGCGGAAGCCCTGCGGTCGGTCGCATGATCACCGCACGCGCGGGCGACGTCCGGCACGACCCGCCACCCCCGCTCCGAACAACCCGGAAGCCGACGACCCACGAGCAGGAGACGCACATGACCATCGCAGACCTCGAGCAGACGGCGCCCCGAGGCGGGCACGAGCAGCCGATCTACCGCGTCACGGGCGTGACCCGGACGTACACGCAGAAGGGGCGCATCGTGAAAGCGCTGACCGGTGTGGACCTCGACATCATGCCCGGCGAGTTCGTCACGATCCAGGGCCCCACCGGCGGCGGCAAGTCCACGCTCCTGCAACTGCTCGGTGCGCTCGACACGCCGACGACGGGTTCCCTCCTGCTCGACGGCCGCGAACTCGCGTCGGCCTCGGCGAAGGAACTCGGACGCCTCAGGGCGGAGGAGCTCGGATTCGTGTTCCAGGGGTTCAACCTGATCCCCACGCTCACGGCCACGGAGAACGTCGACATGGCGCTCGAGCCCCTCGATCTCGACAAGGGAGAGCGGCGCATGAGGGTCGCTGAGGCTCTCGCCCACGTCGGTCTCGACGACAGAGGCGACCATCGGCCCGCCGAGCTCTCCGGGGGTCAGCAGCAACGCGTCGCGATCGCGCGCGCCCTCGTCAAGAGGCCGCGGGTGCTCCTGGCCGACGAGCCGACGGGCAACCTCGATGAGAGCATGCGCGACGAGATCCTGACGCTTCTCGAATCGCTGTGCGCCGAGGGGATCACGATCATCGTGGTGACGCACGACTCGGCGGTGGCGCGACGCGCGACACGGCGTCTGCGCCTCACGAAGGGTGTCGTCCAGGACATCACGAGGTAGGCGGCGGGATGGCACCACCATGATGCACGAAGGGCCGGGTACCTCGCGGTATCCGGCCCTTCGACGACGGGACGTCAGTGCGTGTCTTCCGCCTCGATCTCGGTGCGGTCGCCCGACCACAGCGTGTGGAACGTGCCCGGCTTGTCGATGCGCTTGTAGGTGTGCGCACCGAAGAAGTCGCGCTGTCCCTGCACGAGCGCGGCGGGGAGGCGGTCGGCGCGGATGCCGTCGTAGTACGACAGCGACGACGAGAACGCCGGAGCCGGGATGCCCGCCTGGGCCGCGGTCACGACGACGCGACGCCACGATGCCTGGCCACGCGTGAGCGCCTCGGCGAAGTACGGTGCGGTCATCAGCACGGGCAGGTCGGGGGTCGCCGCGTAGGCGTCGGCGATCCGGTTGAGGAACTGGGCGCGGATGATGCAACCGCCGCGCCAGATCTTCGAGATCGCGCCGAGGTCGATGTTCCAGCCGTACTCGGCCGCCCCCGCCCGGATCTCGTCGAAGCCCTGCGAGTAGGCCACGATCTTGGAGGCGTAGAGCGCCAGGCGCACATCCTCGATGAACTGCTCGGTGTCCTCGGTCGAGACCGTGAACTCCTCGTCGGGGCCGGGGAGGCCGCCGGCGACGGCGCGCTGCTCGGGGTGCGACGAGAGCGAGCGGGCGAAGGTCGCCTCGGCGATGCCGGAGACGGGGACGCCGAGCGAGAGCGCGGTCTGCACGGTCCAGGCTCCGGTGCCCTTGGCGCCGGCCTGGTCGAGGATCACGTCGACGAGCGGCTTGCCGGTCTCGGCGTCGACCTGGCGGAGCACCTCTGCGGTGATCTCGATCAGGTACGACTCGAGCTCGCCCTTGTTCCACTCGGCGAAGATCTCGGCGATCTCGGCCGACGACTTGCCCGTGCCGCGGCGGATGAGGTCGTAGGCCTCGGCGATGAGCTGCATGTCGGCGTACTCGATGCCGTTGTGCACCATCTTGACGAAGTGCCCGGCGCCGTCGTGGCCGACGTGCGTGACGCACGGCTCGCCCTCGGCGATCGCGGCGATCGACTTCAGGATCGGTCCGAGCGTGACCCACGACTCGTCAGAGCCGCCGGGCATGATGGAGGGGCCGGTGAGGGCACCCTCCTCGCCGCCGGAGATGCCGGCGCCGACGAAGTTGATGCCGGTCTCGCGGACCGCCTTCTCGCGACGGATGGTGTCGGGGAAGTACGCGTTGCCGCCGTCGACGATGATGTCGCCCGGCTCGAACACCTCGACCAGCGCGTCGATCACCGCATCGGTCGGGCCGCCGGCCTTGACCATGATGATCGCGGTGCGCGGCTTCTGGAGCGAGTCGGCGAACTCCTGGTAGGTGTGGGCCGGGACGAATCCGGCCTCGGGGTGCTCGTCGAGGAGCGTCTGGGTCTTCTCGTAGCTGCGGTTGAAGATCGCCACCGTGTTTCCCTCGCGGCTGGCGAGGTTGCGGGCGAGGTTCGATCCCATGACGGCGAGTCCGACGACTCCGATGTTCGCTGATGCTTCGGGCACAGAAGGCTCCTCGATCGTGAAGAAGGGGTGGTTTCAGCGTATCGCTGTACGGGAGGTCAGTGGGCACCTGTGTCACGAGAGGCGATGAAGCGTCGTGACACCGCGATGTCGCGGTCTCCGAGCCCGGCGGCGACCAGTTCGTCGAAGGCCGCACGCAGGGTGGGCAGCAGGACGGGTGAGGTGCCGGTGGCTTCGGCGATGTCGGCCGCGAAGCCGAGGTCCTTCACCATGTACTGCGCGATGCCGCTGGGGGAGTCGTCGCCGGTGACGAGCTTCTCGCGACGACTGTCGAGCAGGCGCGAGCCGGCGTAGCCGCCCGAGAGCAGCGACCAGAGCGCATCGAGGTCGAGTCCGGAGCGCTCGGCCAGCACGGTGGCCTCGCCGAGCGCCATGATCGTCGCCGACACCACGAGCTGGTTGCAGGCCTTGGCTACCTCGCCGGCCCCGAGTGGTCCGAGCAGCACAGGGGTTCCGCAGGGCGCGAGCACCTCGGCGGCGACGGCGGCATCGTCCGGGTCGCCGCCGAGCATGATCGAGAGGGTCCCGGCGACCGCTCCGTCTTCCCCACCGGAGACCGGGCAGTCCACGATCCTGACCCTGCCGCCCGTCTGCGCTCCGACGCGGTCCGCGAGCGCACGGACGGCGGGAGCAGACGAGGTGGACCCGATGAGGATGAGCAGGTCTCCGGCGTCGGCGAGCAGCCCGTCGGGACCGTCGAGCATGGCTTCGAACGGGGGGAGGTCGGGCAGCATCATGAGCAGGACGTCTACTCTGGAGGCGAGCTCGCGTGGTGTCGGCGCCCACGAGGCGCCGGCGGCCAGCAGTTCCGGCTGCGGGCGGCGCGCATGGATGACGAGCCCCCCGTGGGCGGCGAGCAGGCGGTCGGCCATGGGGTGGCCCATGGCGCCGAGGCCCACGACGCCGACGGTGACGGATGAGATGCTCATGCGCACACGGTAGCAACAATCCAACAGATAGAACAGTGTCCAACAGGGTGGAACTGGGCTAAGGTGAGGGATCCAGACTTCCCGAGGGAGGGGACCAGCATGACGGGGACCGAGAAGAAACTGCGCGCCGTCGTGGCGGTGCCGCTGCCGGAACGCCTGTGTCGACTGATCGAGGAGCTCGAGCCTCGCCTCGAGGTGGTCCGCGATCACGCACTCCTGCCGCCGATGCGCGGACCGGCCGACTGGTCCGGCGACCCGGAGTACGCACGCGCGCCGAGCGCGCAGCAGGCTTTCGACGAACTGGTCGACTCCGCCGACGTGCTCTTCGGGATCCCCGACGTCGACGCCGCTGCGCTGGCTCGCACCGTCGCTGCGAACCCGCATCTGCGTTGGGTCATGACGACAGCCGCCGGTGGCGGGGCCTCGGTCAAGGCCGCGGGTCTCGACCGAGCCGCTCTCGATCGCATCGTGTTCACCACCAGTGCCGGCGTGCACGGGGGCCCGCTCGCGGAGTTCGCGGTGTTCGGAGTGATGGCCGGCGCGAAGAACCTTCCGCGCCTGCTCGCGGATCAGGGCACGCGTACCTGGCCCGACCGCTGGGAGATGCGCCAGCTCGACGAGATGACGGTGCTGGTCGTCGGCCTGGGCGGCATCGGCACGGAGTGCGCGCGACGCTTCCATGCGCTCGGCGCACGGGTGTGGGGGACGACGCGCTCCGGGCAGCCGGTGGCGGGAGTGGATCGCCTGGTGCCGCTGGACGAGCTGACCGACGCGGTGGCCCACGTCGACGCGATCGTCGTCACCCTTCCGGGCACGGCGCAGACGCACCATCTGATCGGCGCCGACGTGTTCGATGCGGTCAAACCCGGTGCGATCATCACCAACGTCGGCCGCGGCACCGTGATCGACGAGAGCGCTCTGCTCGGTGCGCTCGACGACGGCCGCGTGGCCTTCGCCGCGCTCGACGTCTTCGAGCAGGAGCCCCTCGACGGTGCGTCGCCGCTGTGGTCGCATCCGAACGTGCTCGTGAGCCCGCACACCGCCGCACTCAGTTCCAAGGAGGAGGAGCGGATCGCCCGTCGCTTCGCGGAGAACGCGGCGCGCCTGCTCGATGGCGAGCCGCTGACCGCCGTGGTCGATACGGTCGAGTTCTACTGATCGGCCCACAGGTGATCGAGCGCCTGTGGCTCCCTGCTGTCGGAAGGCGCGGCCATGGATGATGACACCCGCGAAGGGCGCGACCCCGCACCCGCCGTGACCCGCAGCATCCGCCTGCTCGGCATCCTCGCCGAGTCCGGGGGTCCACGAACGCTCACCGAGCTCGCGGGGGAACTCGGGCTGGCGAAGTCGTCGACGGCGAACCTCTGCCTGGCGCTCGAGGCCGGGGGCATGATCGATCGCACCCCGCAGGGCTATCGTCTCGGGGTGCGCACGGCCGAGCTCGGGGGTGCGTTCGCTGCCCAGTTCAACCAGGTGCGGGAGTTCTACAGCGTGTGCGAGGCCTCGCCGCAGCTCGCCTCCGAACTCGTGCAGGTGGCGATGCTCGACGGCACCGATGCGCTGTATCTGGCGCGGCACGAGGGGTCGCGCTCGCTCCGTCTGGGCACGCCGCTCGGTTCGCGGCTCCCGGCTCCGCTCTCGGCCACCGGTCGCGCGCTCCTCGCTGCCATGAGCGATGCCGAGGTCGTCGAGCTCCTCGGGGAGGACGCGGTGTTCCCGCAGCTCACCGAGCGCAGTGCGACCACAATGCCGGGGCTGCTGGAGGTGCTGGCGACCGCCCGTCGTCGAGGGTGGGCGCTCGACGCCGAGGAGTCCTTCCGGGGCATCGTGGGCGTCGCGGTTCCGCTGGAAGGGTGGGCCCCGACCGACCCGCCGCTCGCACTCGGCGTCGCGATCCGGGCCGCCGAGGCCGACTATGAGCGGATCGAGCGTGTGGGTGAGGCGCTGCGTGACGCCGCCGCCGCGCTGACGAACCCCTTCAGCTCAGCCGTTCGGCGCTGACGCCCTCCTGTGCCCCATCGCGCTCGCAGGGCGCGGTGGTCTTCCTGCGTGCCCGCAGCGGGACGCGAAGTGAGTCCAAAGGGTTGAACGCAATCCAACAGGCTGGTACAGTCGGGGAACGCCGCAGGCGAAGCCGATCGAAGGAGATGGCCGTGACAGACCCCCGCACCTCACCCCGAGCAGCGTCCGATGACCCGGAATACGCGGCGAACCTGCGCCGTGCGACCCTCGCGTCGAGCATCGGCAGCGCGCTGGAGTACTTCGATTTCGCGCTCTACGGCCTCTCCACGGCGTTGATCTTCAATGTGCTGTTCTTCCCGCAGGATGACCCGGCGATGGCGACGGTCGCCGCGTTCGCGACCTTCGGCGTCGGATTCCTTGCGCGTCCGTTCGGCGGCCTGTTCTTCGGCGTCCTGGGTGACAAGCTCGGGCGGAAGTGGGTCCTGGTCGCGACCATCGTGCTGATGGGCGGCGCCTCCACCGCGATCGGACTGCTGCCCACCTACGCGGCGATCGGCGTGTGGGCACCGATCCTGCTGGTGCTGATGCGGCTGCTGCAGGGTTTCGGAGCGGGTGCCGAGCAGGCGGGGGCGACGGTGCTGATGGCCGAGTACGCGCCGGTGAAGCGCCGGGGCTTCTTCTCGGCACTCCCGTTCGTCGGCATCCAGGCGGGCACATTGCTCGCCGCGGTGGTGTTCGGCCTGATCACGCTGCTCCCCGAGGACCAGCTGCTGAGCTGGGGATGGCGCGTGCCCTTCCTCGCCTCCTTCGCGCTGATCCTGCTCGCGCTGTTCATCCGGATGCGGCTGCGTGAGACGCCGACGTTCATCGAGCTCGAGAAGCACGAGCAGATCGCCGACCGCCCCATCAAGGAGATCTTCACCCACGGCCTGCCCGGCGTGATCGTCGGTGTGGGGCTGCGGATGGCCGAGAACGGTGGCTCGTACATGTTCCAGACGCTCGGTCTCGCCTTCTTCGTCACGGTCGTCGGCGACAACGCCGACAAGAGTCTGCTCACCTGGGGCGTCACCCTCGGGTCGCTGATCGGCGTCTTCTCCGTGCCGTTCACCGGCCACCTCTCCGACCGCTTCGGGCGCCGTACCGTCTACCGCTTCGGAGCGGTCTTCATGCTGGTCTACACGTTCCCCGCGTGGTGGCTGCTGTCGCTCGGGAACTACGCCGTGGCCATCGGTGTGATCGCGATCGGCATCGGCGTCGCCGTGAACAGCATGCTCGGACCGCAGTGCGCCATGCTTCCCGAGCTCTTCGGAAACCGTCACCGCTACCTGGGCGTGGCGATGGCCCGCGAGATCTCGGCTGTGCTCGCCGGTGGCCTCGCCGGTGTCCTCGGTGCCTACCTGATCGCGGTGAGCGACGGCAACTGGGTGCTCCTGGCCATCTACATGGCTGTGCTGGCCCTCATCACCACCGCGTCGACATTCCTCGCTCCCGAGACCCTCCGCCGTGACCTCACCCGTGTCGACGACGCGATCAAGGTCTCGCGCGGGGAGGGCGGCGACGACGTGTTCGCCACCACGGTGTCGATCAAGGCCGTCGGACGATGACGGCGCTGCCGGCGGGACTCGCCGCTTTCGATCTGACCGGGCGCACGGCGCTCGTTACCGGATCGAGTCAGGGCATCGGCAGGACCCTCGCCGAGGGCCTCGCCGGTGCAGGAGCGACCGTCGTCGTGCACGGGCGGGATGCTGCGAAGGCGCAGGCGGCGGCGGGAGAGATCGCACAGGGCACGGGAGCCGTCGTGCACAGCGTCGTCTTCGACGTGACCGAGGCGGCGGCGGTGGATGCCGGCATGGGCGAGGTGGAGCATCTGGTCGGTACTCCTGACATCCTCGTGAACAACGCCGGTGTCCAGCGCCGTGCGCCGATCGCCGAGTTCGCCGACGAGGATTGGGACGCCCTCGTGCAGACCAACCTCTCCAGCGTCTTCCACCTGTCGCGACGGGTCTCCGCCGGGATGATCGCGCGCGGCTCGGGCAAGATCATCCAGATCGGCAGCGTGCAGTCGCAGCTCGCCCGTCCCTCGATCGCGGCGTATGCGGCGACCAAGGGCGCGATCGTGATGTTCACGAAGGGGCTGTGCGCCGATCTCGCCCCGCACGGTATCCAGGCCAATGCGATCGCGCCCGGATACTTCGCCACCGAGCTCACGAAGGCTCTCGTCGCCGACGAGCAGTTCTCGGAGTGGGTCCGCGGGCGCACACCGGCCGGGCGCTGGGGTGACACCGCGGACCTCGTCGGGGCCCTGCTGTTCCTCGCGAGCGGCGCGAGCGACTTCGTCAATGGACAGACGCTGTTCGTCGACGGCGGCATGACGGCGGTCGTCTGATGCGTCTCGGACGAGTCGCCACCACCGGCGGCCCCCGGTGGGTACGGCAGGCGGCCGACGGCTTGATCCCGGTGACGGATCCGTTCGTCGCCTTCGCCGAGGGGCAGGAGCCGGAGGATGCCGGGCCGCGCATCGAAGGCACGGTCATCGCGCCGGTGGATCCGCTGGTGATCGTCGGCATAGCCCAGAACGGACCCGCCCATGTCTCTCCCGTGCAGGCGTGGCTCAAGAGCCCGCGGACGGTGACCGCCGGCGGTGTCGACGTCGTCCTGCGCCGCGATGCGGGCGGCCAGGTCGCCGAGGGGGAGATCGCGGTCGTGATCGGCCGCCCGACCCGGGGGCTGACCGCGCAGAACGCGCACGAGTACGTGCTCGGGGTCACCGCGGTGAACGACCTCTCGAGTCCGGAGCGCGCGGCGTTCGATCCGCGAAACTTCGAATCGAAGTCGGGGGAGGGGTATACGCCGCTCGGCCCCTGGATCGACACCGCAGCCGGGATCGACGATGTGCGCCTTCAGGTGGAGGTCGACGGACGCCCGGTCGCCGAGACCGGAAGCCGGCAGTTGCCGATGTCGATCCGCGACTGCCTCGCCTACGTGGCCGCGTGGTCGCCGCTCGGCCCGGGCGATGTCGTCATGACGGGTGCTCCGCACTCGCAGGCCCGCGTGGGGCCGGGGCAGATCGTGACCGTCAGAGTGGCGGAGATCGAGTTGGTCACGGCTTTCGTGTGACCGAGGAAGGAGCGCGGTGAACAACCTCGCCGTGGTGGCGCACGCCGCCGAAGACCTGCGGATCGATGACATCGGCGCGCCGGTGCCCCGACCGGACGAGGCCGTCGTGGGCATCGCCTACGGCGGCATCTGCGGATCCGACCTCCACTACTGGCAGCACGGCGCGGCCGGTGCATCGGTGCTGCGCGAGCCGATGATCCTCGGGCACGAGGTGTCCGGGGTCGTGGCCGTCGCTGCGGCCAACGGCACGGGACCGGCCGTCGGCACCCCCGTGGCCGTCCATCCGCTCACCGCGCACGGCGACGGTCGCACGCCCTGGCCCCCCGAGCATCCGAATCTCGCACCGGCCTCGACGTATCTCGGGTCGGCGATGCACCTGCCGCACACGCAGGGAGCCTTCGCGCGGCGCGTGGCTCTCCCCGCGCGCATGCTGTATCCGCTTCCTTCCGGCCTCGACCTGCAGACGGCGGCGCTGGCAGAGCCCGCAGCCGTCGCCTGGCACGGGGTGCAGAGGGCGGGGGATGTGCGCGACCGGCGAGTGGTCGTGATCGGCGCCGGACCCATCGGTCAGCTCGTCGCCGCCGTCGCCCAGCGTGCCGGCGCGTCCTCCGTGACCGTCACCGACCTGCAGCAGCGGCCGAGGGAGATCGCCGAGGCGCGCGGGATCCGAGCGATCGATGCGCGGGCCGCGACCGAGATCTCCGAGCTGTATGCCGATGTCGTGATCGAGTCGAGCGGAACGGTTCCGGGGCTCGACGCCGCCGTCTCCGCTGCTGTCCGCGGGGGCACGGTGGTGATGCTGGGGCTCCAGCGCGGGGGCGCGGTTCCCGCGCCGATGGCCACGGCGATCACTCGCGAGCTCACGCTGCGGGGGTCCTTCCGCTTCGGCGCGGAGTTCGGCGAGGTCATCGCCGCCCTCGCCGATGGCAGCCTCGACGTGCGCGGTATCATCAGCCAGGTGGTGCCTGTGGACGACGCGCTCGACGCGTTCGCACTGGCCGCCGACCCCGCGAGTTCCTGCAAGGTGCTCGTCGACTTCGGCCGGGAGGCATGAGTGTGCGCGTCGTCGTGATGGGCCCGAGCGGTTCGGGCAAGTCGACCGTGGGTGCGTTCCTCGCAGAGAGCCTCGGTGCGCGCTTCATCGACGGCGATGATCTGCATCCGGCCGCGAACGTCCGCAAGATGGCGGCCGGGGTGCCTCTGGACGACACGGATCGGCTGCCCTGGCTCCGTCTGGTCGGCGAGACGCTGCAGAGTGAGGACCGCGTCGTCGTGGCGTGCTCGGCGCTCAAGCGCGTCTATCGCGACGTCATCCGGACCGGAGCGCCCGAGACGTTCTTCGCCGAACTCGCGATCGGTCGCGCGGTGCTCGAGGAGCGGATGCGTGCGCGGGCCGATCACTTCATGCCGGCGGCGCTCCTGGACTCGCAGCTCCAGACGCTCGAATCGCTCGAGGCCGATGAGGCCGGAATCCGGGTGGACGAGTCGGCGGACGTCCGGACCGCGGCCGCCGTCATCGCCGAAGCGGCACAGCGGCGCTGAGAGTTCAAACCAGAGCGTGCGGAAACGGCTCTGCGACCGGCGGTCAGTCCTTGCGGTATCCCGAGCGTCCCATCGCGAACAGCGCGATGAACGAGGTGACGGCTGCGCACACGGTCATGGCGCCGATCAGCCAGAGGAGTGCGTGCGAGAGGAAGGCGCCGTCGAGCATGGGGGTTCTCCGTGTTCTGCAGAAAAAGGACCGGTGTCCTCAGCCTATCGGGTCATCCGGTACCATTGAGGCTGTACCTCGGCGAGGGATGCTTCTGCGCGTGCGCGAACATCCGTTATCGACGCGGCGAAGCAAGCCCGGTGGCTTTCCTCCTGCGTCAGCGAGTTCGAAAATTCCAAGACCACCGCGCGGCGCCTTCGCTGCGTGCCCCGAAGGAGAACCCCATGTCTGAAGACACCAAGGTCCAGGCCGAGCTCCGCGAGAGCTTCGGCAAGGGCTTCGCCCGCCGCCTCCGCGCCGCCGGCAAGATCCCCGCCGTCATCTACGGCCACGGCACCGAGCCGGTGCACGTCGCGCTGCCGGGCCACCAGGTCTCGCTCATCATCCGTCGCGCCAACGCGCTTCTCGAGCTCGACATCGAGGGCAAGGGCCAGCTCGCCCTCGTCAAGGACGTCCAGCGCGACCCGGTGCACCAGATCATCGAGCACATCGACCTGCTCGTCGTGAAGAAGGGCGAGAAGGTCGCCATCGACGTCCCGATCGTCGTCACGGGCGAGTCCGCTGCCGGCACCATCGTCAACCTCGACGCGACCACGCTGTCGATAGAGGCCGAGGCCACGCACATCCCGCAGAACATCGAGGTCTCCGTCGAGGGCCTGGAAGAGGGCGCGCACATCACCGGCGCCGACGTGAAGCTCCCCAAGGGCTCCACGCTGCTCTCCGACCCCGAGGTCCTCGTCGTGGCGATCTCGGTCCCGGCTGCACCCACCGAGGATGACGAAGAGGCCGCCGAGGCCGGCGAGGCCACCGAGGCTGCCGAAGAGGCCGCCGCGGAGTGATCTCCGACTGATTCATCACAGAGGGGACGCGATCCGATCGCGTCCCCTCTGTCGTATCCTGACCTGGGCTGCGCACCCGGCGGGGAGAGGACGACGACATGGCATCGACCTGGCTCGTGGTGGGGCTCGGCAACCCCGGCCCGCGATACGAGGCCACGCGACACAACATCGGGCAGATGGTGGTCGACGAGCTGGCATCGCGGCGCGGCGAGGCCTTCCGTGAGCACAAGGGCGGAGCCCGCGTCGTCGAGACGTGGGTGCGCCCCGGCGCGGACAAGCTCGTGCTGGCCAAGCCGAACACCTTCATGAACGTCTCGGGGACCCCGGTGGCGGCGCTGGCCCGGTTCTACTCGGTGCCGCCAGAGCAGGTGATCGTGGTACACGATGAACTCGACATCCCGTTCGACACGGTCAAGCTCAAGACCGGGGGCGGACACGGCGGACACAACGGTGTCCGTGATGTCGCACGGGCGCTGAGCACTGCCGACTTTCCGCGTGTGCGGGTGGGCATCGGACGTCCGGTCGGGCGTCAGGATCCCGCGGACTGGGTGCTCGCCCCGTTCGGCAAGGAAGAGCGGCCGAACCTGCCGATCCTCATCGCGGACGCCGCCGACGCGGTCGAGCTGCTGGTCGACGAAGGCCTTCTCGCGGCACAGCAGAAGCACCACGCGCCGCGCTGAGACGGCCGCTGCGGGGTCGTGGCCCGGTCAGGCCGCATAGGTCGACAGGCCCGTCGCAGCGCCCGCGGTCAGCGCGACGACCAGGGCGATGAAGAAGATCACCGACGCCAGGACCGCGACCACGAGAGCGGCGATTCCTGCGCCGCGGCCACGCTTCTTGGCGATCGCGACGATACCGAGCACGATCGCTGCGATGCCGACGACGGTCCCGAGCCAGAAGGAGAGCTCCGCCCAGAGCACCTGGTCCCGTACCGGGGTGAGCACGCGGAGGTCGTCGGCGGTGACCGATGCGCCGTTCGGGAGGAACCGACCGATCTCGAACGCGCTGATGCTCACGACGATCGCCGGCACCACCGCCGCGACGAGCGCGAGAACCAGCGCAAGTGTTCCGAAGAGTCCGGAGGTGGACGGTGTCGCGGCGTCGGGCACCTGATAGGCGCCGGCCGGGGTCGCGTAGCCGCCGACAGGCACCTGGTAGGCCCCGGGAGGGGCTGCCGGATACCCGGGCGCGGGCGCTGCCGGGTAGCCGGAGGGCGTTGCCGGAGGATACGGGGCACCCGCCGGGGGATACGCGGGAGCTGCAGGGGGATACGCGGGAGCTGCCGGAGGGTACCCGGGGGCGGTCGGCGGCGGGAACGCGCCGGTCGCGGGCGACGCAGACGGGTCGGAGGGCACGGCACCGGGCGGGGGAGGCAGCTGCGGATCAGTCACGCCCCCATCCTAAGGCGAGGCTCAGACGCGCCGGAGCAGACCCACCCGGTCGTACACGTCGGAGAGGGTCGCGTCGGCGACGGCGTCAGCGCGCGCGGCGTTCTCCGCCAGGATGCGATCGAGCTCGGCAGGATCGTCGAGCAGCTCGAGGGCCCTGGCACGCACCGGCTCGAACTCGTTCACGACGACCTCGGCAAGACCCTTCTTGAAGTCGCCGTAACCGCGACCCGCGTATTCGTCCTCGATCGCGGCGACCTGGCGCCCGGTGAGGGCCGCGTAGATCGTGAGCAGGTTCGAGACGCCGGGCTTGTTCTCGCGGTCGAACCGCACCGATCCCTCGTTGTCGGTCACCGCACGCATGATCTTCTTCGCCGACTTCGCCGGGTCGTCGAGCATCCACAGCACGCCGGCATCGCTTTCGGCCGACTTCGACATCTTCGACGTCGGGTTCTGCAGGTCGTAGATGCGCGCGGTCTCCTTCTGGATGACCGGCATCGGCACGGTGAAGGTCTCGCCGAAGCGCGAGTTGAAGCGCTCGGCGAGGTCGCGCGTGAGCTCGACGTGCTGCTTCTGGTCGTCACCCACCGGCACCACGTCGGTCTGGTACAGCAGGATGTCGGCGGCCATCAGCACCGGGTACGTGAACAGTCCGACGCTGGTCGAGTCCGCGCCGTACCGCGAGGACTTGTCCTTGAACTGGGTCATCCGGCCGGCCTCGCCGAAGCCCGTGATCGTGCTGAGGATCCACGCGAGCTCAGCGTGTGCTCGCACGTGCGACTGCACGTACAGCGTCGACAGCGACGGCTCGATGCCGGCCGCGATGTACTGGGCGGCCGTGCGACGCGTCTTCTCGCGGAGCTCGGCCGGATCCTGGGCGACCGTGATCGCGTGCAGGTCGACGACGGAGAAGAACGCGTCGTAGGAGCTCTGCAGGTCCCGCCACTGGAGCAGCGCGCCGATGTAGTTGCCGATCTGGAGGGAGTCGGCGGAGGGCTGCATTCCGGAGTAAAGGCGAGGTCTCGTCACGGAGTCAATCCTATGGGGTGCACGGCGTGCCCCTACGATGGGCGCATGGCCTCCGTATCCCCGCGTTCACGGTCGCGAGGGGATCGGGCCCTCTATGTCGAGATCCTCATCGTCGCGCCCCTGGACGAGGTGTGGCGGCTGACGCAGGATCCGGCCTCGCACGTGCGCTGGGATGCGCGTTTCAGCGACATCGTGCCGCAGCGCACCCGAGCAGACGGTGCGCAGGACTTCCGCTACGAGCTCGATCTCGTGGTGCACACGATCCGCGGGACCGGCGTATCGCTCGCCACGAAGGAGAGCCCCTCGGGAGAGCGCACCTCCGCGCTGCTCTTCGACACCGACGACGCGCTCTCGCCGCTCGGAACCGGGCGCGGCTACTGGCGCTACGTGCCGACGGAGAAGGGCGTGCGATTCCTCACCGGCTACGACTACGCACCGGGATGGGGATGGCTGGGACGCGTTCTCGATCCGCTGGTGACCCGACGGTTCGTCTGGTGGCTCACCGCCCGCAGCTTCGATCGTCTCCGGTTGTGGGCCGAGCTGGGCATACCTCCGGAGGAGACCAGCGGCTGGCGGTCGCTCCGGCGCGGGTACCGACCACGTGCACGCAACTGCCTCTCGCGCCCCCGGCGCACCGGGCGGACCATCATGGAGGATGCACCGGTATCCCTCGAGGAGATCGCATGACGACCGGGACCGGTATCTTCGAGCGCGCACTGGGAGACGACTTCGCGCGCCTCCATCCGCAGCTGCAGCGCCGTTTCGGGGTCGGCGTGGACGCCGGATACGGCTGCATCGGACGCGGGGTGATGTCCGAGGTCCGGCGAGGCCCGTGGTGGACCCTGCCTTTCCTGCTGATCGGCACGTTCCGCAACATCCTGTTTCCCGAGCGGGGGTGGGATGTGCCGTTCCGGATCGACAACCTGGCCTACGTCGACGACTTCGGTCGCGAGACCGTGACCTTCGTGCGGACGATGGACGTGCGCCCCGGCCGCCGCCGCCGATTCGACGCGACCATGATCTACAGCGACGCACGTCGACGGGTGGTCGACTACCTGGGTACGCACCAGCACCTGGCCGTCGACCTCGATCTGGCCGTCACCGACGACGGCGGCCTCCTGCTCACCTCGGGCGCACAGCGCTTCTATGAGGGGCCCATCGCCTTCCGCTTCCCGATGCTCTTCAGCGGGCGCGCTCGGCTCATCGAGCGCTACGACGACGAGCAGGAGCGGTATCTGATCGACCTCGAGATCCATAACGATGTCTTCGGGTTCCTGTTCGGCTACCGCGGTGCCTTCACCTGCGAGTTCGTCGGCGGACCGGCTCCGGAGACCGTCAAGCCGTACCGCGAGGAGATCCGCGAGTGACCGCGCGCGGAGCCGCCTTTCTCGAAGCGCTGGGGGAGGAGGCGGAGAGGCTTCATCCCGAGATCCTGGCGCAGATGCGCGTCGAGGCGAGGAACGACGGAGCCGAGGGGGTCTTCGCGGTCGCCGGCAGCCGGTTCGGGCGCCTCGCCGCCCTCGCGTCGCCCCTCGTCGGGCCGCGGCTGCTCGTCACGCGGTTCGGCCGCGACGTGCCCTTCCGGATCGATACCGTGTCCGGTCGATCGCCCTCGGGGCGGCCGACGCTCGACACGGTCCGGGAGTTCCGTTTCGCCGACACGACACAGCACGTCGTCGACCGGCTCTTCGCGACGGGACATCCCGGCCTCGTCCAGAATGCGCTGGGGTCGAGGGGCCGAGTCGAGATGCTCGAGGAGTGCTCGGTGACCGACGACGGTGCGCTGCGTATGCGCACTCGGGCCGTCGCGCTGCGTCTCGGCCGATGCAGGATCGCGCTACGCGGGATTCTCCGCATCGACGTCGATCTCGTGGACGGCTGGGACGACACTCACGACCGACGCACCATCGAGATGCGCGCGACGAGTCCCGTGCTCGGGACCGTCCTGGAGTACCGGGGATGGTACCGCTACGCGGATGCCACCCCCGGCGCCGCTCAATAGCGGTAGTCGACGACGACGGGCGCGTGGTCGCTCCAGCGCTGGTCATAGGCCGCAGCGCGCGCGACGTGGTAGGTCTCCACACGCTCGGCGAGTGCAGGCGTCGCCAGGTGGTAGTCGATGCGCCACCCGGAGTCGTTGTCGAACGCCTGCCCGCGCATCGACCACCAGGTGTACGGTCCGTCGACCTCGCCGTGGAACTTCCGCCCCACGTCGATCCAGCCGAGGCCGGTGCCCACGGTGCCGTCGACACCGGAGACCTCCGCGCCGGCCTCGCCGAGGAACCGATCGAAGTACGCGCGCTCGCGAGGAAGGAAACCGGCCTTCTTGCGGTTTCCTCGCCAGTTCTTGATGTCGAGCTCGCGGTGTCCGACGTTCAGGTCGCCGGTCACGAGGACGAGGGCGCCGTCGGCGCCGAGTTCAGCGAGCCGCGTGCCGAACGCGTCGAGGAACTTCCACTTCTCATCCTGCTTCGGGGTGTCGGCCTCGCCGGAGTGCACATAGGCGCTCACCACGGTCAGCGGACGGTCGCCGATCAGGTAGTCGGCCTCGATCCAGCGCCCCTTGGAGTCGAAGTCGTCGGGGCCGAAGGCCGTGCGCGAGGCCAGCGCAGGCGTGCGGCTGGCGATGGCGACTCCGGCACGTCCCTTCGCGGTGGCCTCGTCGTGGACGAACGACCAGCCGGGGAGCGCGGCCTCGAGATGCTCGTCCTGCCCGCGCACCTCTTGCAGCGTGAGGATGTCGACGCCGGCGTCGTCGAGCCAGGAGCTCATCCCGTTGCGAGCCGCCGCTCGGATTCCGTTGACATTGACCGTGGCGATACGCAGATGAGGCATGGTCACAAGCCTAACGAGCGCTGCCGACATCCCGTCCCGGTCGGTGCAGTTCGGAGAGCAGACGCTGGGCGAGCGGCGTGCTCGGATCGGGCGGCGGGGGAGGAGAGGCTTCGAGGTCGGCGAGCTCCTGCTCCGCATCGCGCACGGCCTTCGCCGCGCTCCACGCGCGGTACCAGGGCGCGGCTTCACGTGCGGCATGGGCTTCGCGCACGCGGATGCGCGCGGCCGTCAGCAGGGCCTGATACTCCGCCATGCGGCGCTCGGCCTCGGTCAGCGTGAGGAGGGGCAGGTCGCGGTCCTGCGCAGCGACCGCGATCCAGGAGGAGGCCACCAGCATCACCACGCCGTTGATGCGGAACCAGAGCAGCAGACCGATGAAGATCGCGAACGTCGCGAGCAGCGGGTTGGACGGGGTGTAGCTGAGGAGGAACCCCGCACCGAACTGCAGGATCGTCATCGCGCCGCCGCCCAGGAGAGCGCCGGGCCAGATCGTCTGCCAGTGCAGGGAGGTCCCGGTGAGGAATCGGACCATAGCCGCCAGGGCGCCCGACATCAGCGCGAAGGAGACGATGACGGCGCCGATGCGGATGAGGATCACCCCGTTCGAACTGGAGTCCCAGCCGAGCAGACCGAGGAGCCAGCTCAGGATCGCGGCGCTCGCCGAGCTGAGGACCGAACCAGCCACCAGGGAAGCTCCGAAGATCACCGCCGCGAGCAGGTCGCGCGCCTTCAGGATCACGTAGCTGCGACGATCGGGCGGCAGGCCGAAGATGTCTCTGGTCGCACGACGAGAGAACGTGACCCAGCCGATCGCGGTCCAGATCACGGTGCCGAGCGCGATCAGACCGGTGACGCTCAGCACTCCGGTGGTGCTCGCCGCGATGTCCTTCACCTGATCGGGCGTGACCACACCGCCCTCGGGAAGGATCAGATTGGGGATGTAGCTGTTGATCATCGCGATGAGGGCGTCGACGGCTTCATCGCTGCCGCCGAGCCAGAGCCCGGCGATCGCGAAGGCCAGGTAGATCGCGGCGAAGATCGCGAAGAGGGCCTGGTAGCTCACGCCCGCGGCGAGGAGGAATCCGTTGTGCTGCAGGAAGTGGCGCCAGACGCGCACGGGGAACAGTCCGAGGGTGCGCTGCGTCAGCGCGGTCGCGCGCTCGACGGCCGCATCGAGGCGACCGGGGTCGGTCGCGGAGCCATCGGGTTCGGACACCTCCCCACCCTATCCAAGAGAGGAACAGGCGTGAGAAGGGCAGGAACGCAGAACAGGCGGCCCCGGAACGGGACCGCCTGTTCTCGCGTTGTTGCCTGTCGCGGCGTCAGGGGCGACCGCGGAGCACGGCCTGCTTGACCTCGGCGATCGCCTTGGTCACCTCGATGCCACGGGGGCAGGCCTCGGAGCAGTTGAAGGTGGTGCGGCAGCGCCACACGCCTTCCTTGTCGTTGAGGATGTCGAGGCGGACAGCCGCGTTGTCGTCACGGGAGTCGAAGATGAAGCGGTGCGCGTTGACGATCGCCGCCGGCCCGAAGTACTGGCCGTCGGTCCAGAACACGGGGCACGACGAGGTGCACGCGGCGCACAGGATGCACTTGGTGGTGTCGTCGAAGATCTCGCGGTCGGCGATGGACTGGACGCGCTCCTTGCCCTTCTCCGGAACGGAGCTGGCGACGAGGAACGGCTGCACCTCGCGGTACGACGCGAAGAACGGCTCCATGTCGACGACGAGGTCCTTCTCGAGCGGCAGACCCTTGATCGCCTCGACGTAGATCGGCTTCGAGATGTCGAGGTCCTTGATCAGCGTCTTGCAGGCCAGGCGGTTGCGGCCGTTGATGCGCATGGCGTCGGAGCCGCAGATGCCGTGGGCACACGAGCGCCGGAAGGTGAGCGAGCCGTCGACCTCCCACTTGATCTTGTGCAGGGCGTCGAGCACGCGGTCGGTGGAGTAGAGCTCCACGTCGTAGTCGACCCAGTGCGGCTCGGAGTCGACCTCCGGGTTGAACCGGCGGATGTTGAACGTGACGATGAAGGACTGGATGCCGGTCTCTTCGGTCGTGTCGGCAGGTGCCTCTGCGATGGCGGTCGACATGCTCAGTACTTCCTCTCCATCGGCGGGTAGTTGAACTCGCCCTGATCGTTCTTCGTGAAGACGACCGGCTTCCAGTCGAGCTTGATGTGGTCGCTCGGCGTGGAGGAGTGCGGATCACCGGTCAGGTAAGCCATGGTGTGCTTCATGTACTTCTCGTCGTTGCGCTTCGGGAAGTCGTCGCGCATGTGGCCGCCGCGGCTCTCTTCGCGGTTCTGCGCGGCGTAGACGACGACCTCGGCGATGTCGAGGAGGAAGCCCAGCTCGACGGCTTCGAGCAGGTCGGTGTTGAACCGCTGACCCTTGTCGTCGACGTGCACGTTCTTGTAGCGCTCACGCAGCTCGGCGATGACGCCGAGCACGTGCTGGAGGGAGTCGTGCGTGCGGAACACCTGCGCGCCCTTGTCCATCTCGTCCTGCAGCGTCTTGCGCAGGACGGCGATGCGCTCGGTGCCCTGGTTGTTGCGCAGGTCCTCGAGCATGCCCGACACGAAGCCGGCGGGGTTCTCGGGGAGGGGGACGAACTCGGCGGTCTTGACGTACTCGACGGCGTTGCGGCCGGCGCGCTTGCCGAAGACGTTGATGTCGAGCAGCGAGTTGGTGCCGAGGCGGTTGGCGCCGTGCACCGAGACGCAGGCGCACTCGCCCGCGGCGTAGAGGCCGGGGACGACGGTGGTGTTGTCCGCGAGGACCTCGCCGTCGTTGTTGGTCGGGATGCCGCCCATCGCGTAGTGCGCGGTGGGCATCACGGGCACGGGCTCGACGACCGGGTCGACACCGAGGTACGTGCGGGCGAACTCGGTGATGTCGGGGAGCTTGGTCTCGAGCACCTCGGCGCCCAGGTGCGTGCAGTCGAGCAGCACGTAGTCCTTGTGGGGGCCGGCGCCGCGCCCGTCCAGGACCTCCTGCACCATGCAGCGCGCGACGATGTCACGCGGGGCGAGGTCCTTGATGGTCGGGGCGTAGCGCTCCATGAAGCGCTCACCGGAGGCGTTGCGCAGGATCGCGCCCTCGCCTCGTGCGCCCTCGGTCAGGAGGATGCCGAGACCGGCGAGCCCGGTCGGGTGGAACTGGAAGAACTCCAGGTCCTCGAGGGGGAGTCCCTTGCGCCACACGATGCCGACGCCGTCACCCGTGAGGGTGTGCGCGTTCGAGGTGGTCTTGAAGATCTTGCCGAAGCCGCCGGTCGCGAAGATCACGGCCTTGGCCTGGAAGACGTGCAGCTCGCCGGTGGCCAGATCGTATGCGACGACGCCGGAGACCTGGGTCTTGCCGTCGGCGTCCTTCACCGTCAGCAGGTCGAGCACGTAGAACTCGTTGAAGAAGTTGATGCCGAGCTTGACGCAGTTCTGGAACAGCGTCTGCAGGATCATGTGGCCGGTGCGGTCGGCGGCGTAGCAGGCCCGGCGGACCGGGGTCTTGCCGTGCTCGGCCGTGTGTCCGCCGAAGCGACGCTGGTCGATCTTTCCCTCGGGCGTGCGGTTGAACGGGAGGCCCATGTTCTCGAGGTCGATGACCGCGTCGATGGCCTCCTTCGCGAGGATCTCGGCCGCATCCTGGTCGACGAGGTAGTCGCCGCCCTTCACGGTGTCGAAGGTGTGCCACTCCCAGGAGTCCTCTTCGACGTTCGCGAGGGCCGCCGCCATGCCGCCCTGCGCTGCACCGGTGTGCGAGCGCGTGGGGTACAGCTTGGAGATCACCGCGGTCTTCGCGCCCGGGCCCGCTTCGATGGCGGCACGCATGCCCGCTCCACCGGCTCCCACGATCACGATGTCGAACTGGTGGTAGTGCACGCCGTCACGGACGACGGAATCCTGCGTCTCGGTAGTCACTTCTCGTATGCCTTCTTCTAGTTCCCGACGATCGCGGCGCATTCGGACCAGAGGACGCTGTCCTCGGTCACACCCAGGCACGGGTCGAACGTGAAGACCACGAGCGTGCCGAGGATGATGAGCAGGCCGGCGGCCAGCCCGAGCGCCCAGACCAGCGCCTTGCGCGCCGTGCTGTTCGTCACGTAGTCGTTCACGATGGTGCGCATGCCGTTGGCGCCGTGGATGAGTGCGAGCCACAGCATCAGCACATCCCACCACTGCCAGAACGGCGTGGCGAACTTGCCCGCGATGAACGCGAAGTCGAGGGCGTGGATGCCTTCGCCGACCATGAGGTTGACGAACAGGTGGCCGAAGATCAGCACGACGAGCACGACGCCCGAGACGCGCATGAAGATCCAGCCCCACTTCTCGAGGTTGACGCCGCGGCGGCGACGAGCCGGGGCGGCGACGATGGTCTGTGCAGACATCAGTGTCCCCCTCCGAATCCGGCGAACGCGAGCATCAGGTGGCGGGGCACGAAGCCGGCCATGATGATGCCCCACACCAGCAGGACGCCCCAGAACAGCTGGCGCTGGTACTTGGCACCCTTCGACCAGAAGTCGACGGCGATGATGCGCAGGCCGTTCATCGCGTGGAACACGATGCCGGCGACGAGCACGACCTCACCGAGGGCCATGATCGGGTTCTTGTATGTCCCGATGACGGCGTTGTACGCCTCCGGTGACACCCTGATCAGCGCCGTGTCGAGCACGTGCACCAACAGGAAGAAGAAGATGGCGACTCCGGTGATGCGGTGAAGCACCCACGACCACATGCCTTCGCGACCCCGGTAGAGGGTGCCGCGGGGGGTCTTGGACGTGGTTTCCGAAATCGACGGTGTCAAGCGGGCGCTTGTGGACACGGTCGTCCTCCCTGGATCGATGTGACTCGGTCGCGTGCGCTGCGCTTGTCCAAGTGTGAGCCTGTCGAAGTGTCAGGCACGCCCGATCGGTGACCATCCTATTCCTGTCAGATCACTGGGAGCGACGAAGGGGAGCCTAAGTGTCTCGATGTCGAGATGATCGCTGCGGCTACCCTGGGCAGGGTGAGCACACCCATCGAGGACTTTTACGCAGTGATCCCCGCCGGCGGCATCGGTAGCAGGCTGTGGCCGCTCTCTCGAGCGGATGCACCGAAGTTCCTGCATGACCTGACGGGATCCGGACACTCCTTGCTGCGCGACACCTGGGATCGGCTCGTGCCGCTCGCCGGTGCGGATCGGATCGCCGTGGTCACCGGCCGGGCTCATCGGGCGGCCGTCGAGGCGGAGTTGCCGGGGATCCCCGACCTGAACGTGTTCCTGGAGTCGGAGCCGCGCGAGTCGGCGGCAGCGATCGGACTCGCCGCGGCCATCCTGCACCGTCGCAATCCCGACGTGATCATCGGCTCCTTCAGCGCCGACCACGTGATCCGCGGCACCCGGGTGTTCGAGTTCGCCGTGCGCGATGCGGTCGAGGTGGCGCGTGAGGGCTACATCTGCACGATCGGCATCACGCCGACCGAGCCGGCGGTCGGCTTCGGCTACATCAAGATGGGGCCCGAGCTCGTGGTCGACGGTGCGCGCGAGGCCGCGCTGGTGGAGAGCTTCGTGGAGAAGCCCGACCTCGAGACGGCGAAGGCGTACATCGCCGATCGCGGCTACCTCTGGAACGCGGGGATGTTCATCGCCAAAGCCGAGGTGCTGCTGGAGGAGCTGGCCGTGAACGAGCCTGAGCTCCACGCGGGACTGCTCGAACTCGCCGAGGCCTGGGACGATCGTGATCGTCGTGGCCCCGCGGTCGATCGGATCTGGCCGCGCCTGAAGAAGATCGCCATCGACTACGCCGTCGCCGAACCCGCCGCCCGACGGGGACGCCTCGCCGTGGTCCCCG
This sequence comes from Microbacterium sp. UBA3486, assembly GCF_002377845.1. Lineage (NCBI taxonomy): Bacteria > Bacillati > Actinomycetota > Actinomycetes > Micrococcales > Microbacteriaceae > Microbacterium > Microbacterium sp. UBA3486. The sequence goes on along the minus strand of NZ_DFQP01000099.1, from coordinate 27,977 downwards.
GTCACTTCGACTGGGACGACGTGGGGGACTTCGCGTCGCTGACGAAGCTCATCACCAACGGTCGCAAGAACGACCTCGCCGTGCTCGGCCCGAATGCGCGGGTGCTCACGGATGGTGCGAGTGGGATCCTCGTCAGCCAGACGTCCCGCGTCATCAGCCTGGTGGGGGTGCAGGACATCGTCGTGGTCGACACCCCCGACGCGCTGCTGGTCACCACCGTGCAGCATGCGCAACGGGTGAAGGGCGTGGTCGAGTCGCTCAAGCTCACCGGTCGCGGGGACGTGCTCTGACGTCTGCTCCGATGAGCAGGCCGCGACGCTCATCGGCTGTCTTGATTTCAGCTTGGTAACCATTGGCCAGCGCGTGCGGCACGGGCGTGCACAAAAGCCGAAACAATAGGTAACTTTGATCGATCCGCGATGGCCGCGGTTTCGTTGAGGGAGGCATCAGTTGACCATCTCCACCACCAAGAAGCTGCTCGGCGTCACCGTCGCCGCTGGCGTCGTCTTCGCACTCGCCGGTTGCGGCCAGGCTCCGACAGACAAGCCCGCCGGCTCCGGCGAGCCGGTTGCCTCCGACTTCCTTCCCTGCCTCGTCTCCGACGCCGGCGGATGGAACGACAAGTCGTTCAACCAGTCCGCCAAGGAGGGCATGGACAGCGCCGCCAAGGAGCTGGACATCAAGCCGCTCGAGTTCGAGTCGGCCAATGACAACGACTACGCGCCGAACCTCGAGACCGCGGTCTCGGAGGGCTGCTCGCTCATCGTCTCGGTCGGCTTCAAGCTGTCCGCCGCCACGGTCGAGTCGGCTCTCGCGAACCCCGACATCGACTACGCGATCATCGACGACTGGGCCGACAACGACTTCGACGGCAACGTCGATGCTCCCAACATCAAGCCCCTGGTCTTCGACACGGCACAGGCCGCATACCTCGGTGGTTACGCCGCCGCGTCCTGGTCCGCGCAGAGCGGCGTGAACAAGGTCGGTACCTTCGGTGGAATGCAGATTCCGTCGGTCGCCGTGTTCATGGACGGCTACCAGCTCGGTGTCGAGAAGTACAACGAGGACAAGTCCGCTGCGGTCGAGGTCTTCGGCTGGGACGAGGCCACGCAGAAGGGCTCGTTCACGGGCGGCTTCGACGCGAACGACACCGCCAAGCAGACCGCACAGGGTGTGCTCGACCAGGGCGTCGACGTCATCCTCCCGGTCGGCGGCCCGGTCTACCAGAGCGCGGCTGCGGCGATCGCCGACAGCGGCAAGGACACCCTGATGCTCGGTGTCGACAGCGACCTCGCCGTCGCCGACCCGAGTGTCGCCGGCATCACGCTCGTCTCGATCATGAAGGCGATCGACGTCGCCGTGAAGGACGCGACCATGGCCGCGGCCCAGGGCGAGTTCGACCCGGCCCCGTACGTGGGCACGCTCGAGAACGAGGGCGTCAAGCTCTCCGGCTTCGGTGACTTCGAGTCGAAGCTCCCGGAAGGTCTGACCGACGAGCTCAAGACTCTGCAGGAGCAGATCATCTCAGGCGACATCAAGGTGGAGTCCCCGAACTCCCCGACCTCCAAGTAAATCCGTCGCAGTTCCCGCACGGGGCGAGTGGTGAGCAGGATGCCACTCGCCCCGTCTCGTGGACGCACGATGATCCCCCTGGAAGACTCGTCTGGATGGCTCTTCTGGATGACTCTTCTGGATAAGGTGCAGATATGAAGCTCGAACTTCGCGGCATCACCAAGCGATTCGGCACCCTCGTTGCCAACGACCACATCGATCTGGTGGTCGAACCGGGTGAGATCCACGCGCTGCTCGGTGAGAACGGCGCAGGCAAGTCCACCCTCATGAATGTTCTCTACGGCCTGTATCAGGCCGACGAGGGCGAGATCCTCCTCGACGACGAGGTGCAGCGCTTCCGCGGTCCCGGTGACGCGATGGCTGCGGGGATCGGCATGGTCCACCAGCACTTCATGCTCGTCCCGGTGTTCACCGTGGCCGAGAACGTCATGCTCGGACATGAGCAGACCAAGGCCCTCGGCACGCTCGACATCGCGAAGGCGCGAGAGCACGTGCGATCGGTCGCGGCCCGCTTCGGCTTCGACATCGACCCCGACGCGCTGGTCGGAGATCTTCCCGTCGGCGTGCAACAGCGCGTCGAGATCATCAAGGCGCTGTCGCGCGACGCGAAGGTGCTCGTGTTCGACGAGCCCACCGCGGTGCTCACTCCGCAGGAGACGGATGAGCTGATGGGCATCATGCGTCAGCTGCGTGACGAGGGCACGGCGATCGTGTTCATCACGCACAAGCTCCGTGAGGTCCGCGAGGTCGCGGACAAGATCACGATCGTGCGCCTCGGCAAGGTCGTGGGTGAGGCTTCGCCCACAGCGACGAACTCCGAGCTGGCATCGCTCATGGTCGGCCGCGCGGTCGAGCTCACCGTGCACAAGGAGCCGCCGCGCCTGGGTGAGGGCGGCTTCGAGGTCACGGGTCTGCGCGTTCTGACGCCCACCGGCGCCATCGTCGTCGACGGGGTCGATTTCGCCGTCCGGCCGGGGGAGGTGCTCGCGATCGCGGGCGTCCAGGGCAACGGTCAGACCGAGCTGGTGGAGGCCATCGTCGGTCTCGCCGCCCGTGTCGAAGGCAGCATCCGACTCGACGGCAACGAACTCGTCGGCAAGAGCGTGCGGGCGATCCTCGACGCCGGCGTCGGCTTCGTGCCGGAAGACCGGACGGAAGACGGCCTGGTGGCCGGGTTCTCCGTCGCCGAGAACCTGATCCTCGACCGTTCGGACGACCCGGCGTTCAGCCGTGCGGGCACGCTGCGGCGTGGAGCACTCGACGAGTTCGCCCGTGCGCGCATCAAGGAGTACGACATCCGCACGCAGGGTCCCGAGACCCCCGCCGGCACGCTGTCCGGCGGAAACCAGCAGAAGGTCGTCATCGCCAGGGAGATGAGCCGCGATCTGCGCCTTCTCGTCGCGGCGCAGCCCACCCGCGGCGTGGACGTCGGCTCGATCGAGTTCATCCACAAGCGGATCATCGAGACGCGTGACGCGGGTGTGCCCGTGATCGTGGTCTCCACGGAGCTCGACGAGGTCGCAGCTCTCGCCGATCGGATCGCGGTCATGTACCGCGGCACGATCGTCGGCATCGTCCCCGGCGACACGCCTCGGGAGACGCTCGGACTCATGATGGCCGGAGCGGCCGAAGGGGAGGTGGCCGCGTGAGCGGAGCGACGCCCGGCGCAGGAGATGTGACCAAGGGGATCCCGCCGCAGGAGCTCGCCACGAGCACCGGCACGGTCCCGCGCGACCCTTCCGACGTGCCGCCGCCCCCGCGCGGCAACGTCATCCTCAAGGAGATCCTCCGCGGCAGCGCCGTGACCACGATCCTCGCGATCGTGCTGGCGCTCATCGTCGGCGGCATCCTCATCGCGCTGACGAACGAAGACGTGCAGGCGGCATCCGTCTACTTCTTCGCGCAGCCCGGTGACACGTTCGTCGCCGCCTGGAACGCCGTCTACAACGGATACGAGGCGCTGTTCCGCGGGGCGATCTTCAACGCCCGTGGCGCGGACTTCGCGGCGCAGATCCGACCCCTCACCAACACGCTCGGCTTCGCGGCACCGCTCATCGCGGCCGGCCTCGGCGTCGCGCTGGCGTTCCGCGTCGGGCTGTTCAACATCGGTGCCCGCGGTCAGATGCTGATCGGCGTCGCCGTCGCCGCGCTGCTGACGTTCTCGCTCGACCTGCCGATCTGGCTGCACATCCCGGTAACGCTCATCGCCGGTATCGCGGGCGGTGCGCTCTGGGGTGCGATCGCGGGACTCATCAAGGCGCGCACCGGTGCGCATGAGGTGATCCTCACGATCATGCTCAACTACATCGCGTACTACCTGCTGCTCTGGATGATCCGCACCCCGGGTCTGCTGCAGAAGCCGGGCACCAACCAGGCCCTCGGATCGGCGACGCCGGAGAGCGCGCAGTTCCCGACGCTGCTCGGACCGCAGTTCCCCCTTCTCGACCTCGGCTTCGTGATCGTGATCGTGGCGACCCTGTTCGTCTGGTGGCTCATCGAGCGCTCGTCGCTCGGCATGCGGATGCGCGCCGTGGGCGAGAACCCGCACGCCGCGCGGGCCGCGGGCATCAGCGTGCAGCGCATCTACGTGTACGCCATGCTCTTCGCGGGCGGCCTCGCGGGCCTCGCGGGCATGAATCAGATCCAGGGAGCGGTGACCACTGGTGTCACCGAGACGATCGATGCCGGTATCGGCTTCGACGCCATCACCGTCGCCCTCCTCGGGCGCAGTCGCGCCTGGGGCACGTTCGCTGCCGGCATCCTGTTCGGCGCCCTCAAGGCGGGATCGTTCTCGATGCAGGCACAGGACATCCCGGTCGACATCGTGCTCGTCGTGCAGTCGCTCGTCGTGCTGTTCATCGCCGCGCCGCCGCTGCTGCGCACGGTGTTCTTCCTCCCCAAGACCGATATCGAGAAGGCGGCACGGCTCAGAGCCAAGGCCGCGAAGAAGGCGGTGGCGGCATGATGTCCCTCGTGCAGACCCAGGCCGCCGACGGCACGGTGCAGCTCGCGACCGTGAAGGAGCGGCACCTCAAGGCGCCGATCGTGCTGGCCGGAGCGACCGTGCTCCTGGCCCTGCTGTTCCTGCTCGTGCCGCGCGACGGCATCAGCACGTTCCGCCTTTCCGACCAGTCCTCGGCGCTCGCGCTGCCGGATGTGGCGCTGCCGACGGCCTCGACCTTCTGGGTCGTGTTCGGCATCCTCGTGGTGCTCACGGTGGGGGCGTTCCTGCGGGCATGGACCTACCGTCCGCCGTCCCTGTGGCTCGTGATCGCCTTCAGCGTGCTGGCCGTCTTCGCGTTCCTCGTCTGGGCCTCCGCCGGCGGACTCGTGCCGGTCACGAGCCTGCTGTTCGGCGCGGTCTCGCTCTCGGTGCCCCTGGTGTTCGGCGCTCTGGGCGGTGTCATCGGCGAGCGTGCCGGCGTCGTGAACGTCGCGATCGAGGGGCAGCTGCTTCTCGGTGCCTTCTCGGCAGCGCTCCTGTCGAGCATCACCGGGAACCCGTTCGTCGGCCTGGTGGGGGCGATGATCGGCGGCGTCCTGGTGGCTAGTGTCCTCGCCGCGTTCGCGATCAAGTATCTGGTCGAGCAGGTCATCGTCGGTGTCGTCCTCAACGTGCTCGTCACCGGTCTCACCGGCTTCCTCTACGGCGCACTCCTCGCTCCGAACGAGGCGACCCTGAACACGCCCGTGCGATTCCCGCGCGTCGAGATCCCGGTCCTCAGCGACATCCCGATCATCGGGCCGGTGCTGTTCAACCAGACCTTCATCGGGTACCTGATGTTCATCACGGTCGCCGTGGTGGCCTGGGGCCTCTACCGCACCCGGTGGGGTCTGCGGCTGCGTGCCGTCGGGGAGCACCCGCAGGCGGCCGACACCGTGGGTATCAAGGTGAACCCGACCCGGTTCTGGAACGTGCTGCTCGCCGGCGCGATCGCCGGCATGGGAGGCGCGTACTTCACCCTCGTCTCGGTGCCGCAGTTCGGCAAGGACATGACGGCCGGGCTCGGCTTCATCGCCCTCGCCGCTGTGATCTTCGGCCGATGGGATCCCATCCGTGCGACCCTCGCGGCGCTGCTGTTCGGTTTCGCGACCAACCTGCAGAACCTGCTGTCGATCCTGAAGACGCCCATCCCGGGCGAGTTCATGCTGATGCTGCCGTATGTCGTGACGCTGCTCGCGGTCGCCGGATTCGCCGGGCAGATCAAGGCCCCTGCCGCAGACGGCAAGCCCTACATCAAGTCGTAGCCCTGCCGGAAGAGAGAAACATCGCAATGACCGACATCGACTGGGATGAACTGCGCCAGGTCGCCACGGATGCCATGACGAAGGCGTACGCGCCGTACTCGCGCTACCGCGTGGGTGCGGCCGCCCTCGTCGGCGACGGCCGCATCGTGGCGGGCTGCAACGTGGAGAACGCGTCGTACGGTGTGACGCTGTGCGCGGAGTGCGCCCTGGTCGGTGACCTGCACATGTCCGGCGGCGGCCAGCTCGTCGCGTTCGTGTGCGTCAACAACGAGGGGCAGACGATCATGCCGTGCGGACGCTGTCGCCAGCTGCTGTTCGAGCATGCGATGCCCGGGATGCTCCTGGAGACCGTCTCCGGCATCCGCACGATCGACGAGGTGCTGCCCGATGCGTTCGGGCCGCGCGACCTGGAGGAAGCACGATGACCGCTGGACAGGCTCAGGGAGCCATCGAACCGTTCGACGCGATCGATGTGATCCGCGCCAAGCGCGACGGGGGTGCCGTGCCCGAGGCGGAGCTGCGGTGGATGGTCGATGCCTACACCCGCGGCTATGTCTCGGACGCGCAGATGGCGTCGTTCGCGATGGCGATCTTCCAGCGCGGCATGGAGCGCGACGAGATCCGCGTGCTGACCGACGCGATGATCGCGTCGGGGGAGCGGATGAGCTTCGCCTCCCTCGGCAAGCGCACGGTCGACAAGCACTCCACGGGTGGCGTCGGCGACAAGATCACGCTGCCGCTCGCCCCGCTGGTCGCCTCGTTCGGCGTGGCCGTGCCGCAGCTGAGCGGTCGCGGGCTCGGTCACACAGGAGGCACGCTCGACAAGCTCGAGTCGATCCCCGGATGGCGCGCTGCTCTGAGCAACGAGGAGATGTTCGCGCAGATGCAGGGAGACGTGGGAGCGGTCATCTGCGCCGCCGGCTCCGGCCTCGCTCCCGCGGACAAGAAGCTGTACGCGCTCCGCGATGTCACCGGCACCGTCGAGGCGATCCCGCTGATCGCGTCGAGCATCATGTCGAAGAAGATCGCCGAGGGCACGGACGCTCTCGTGCTCGATGTGAAGTTCGGCTCCGGTGCGTTCATGCAGGACATCGATCGCGCCCGCGAGCTCGCCCGCACCATGGTCGCTCTCGGCACCGACTCCGGGGTCGCGACGACCGCCCTGCTGACCGACATGAACGTCCCGCTCGGCCTTGCGATCGGCAACGCGAACGAGGTCCGTGAATCCGTCGAGATCCTCGCCGGTGGCGGACCCTCCGATGTGCGCGAGCTCACGATCGCCCTGGCACGCGAGATGCTCGCCCTCGCAGGACAGCCGGACGCCGACGTGGAGGCCGCTCTCGACGACGGCCGCGCCATGGACACCTGGAAGGCGATGATCCGCGCTCAGGACGGAGATCCGGATGCCGCGCTCCCGACGGCGCGCGAGACCCACCAGGTGCTCGCCCCCACCGACGGAATCATCACGCGCATGGATGCCCTTCCGTTCGGGGTCGCTGCCTGGCGTCTCGGCGCGGGGCGCGCCAGGGCGCAGGACCCGGTGGTCTTCGAGGCAGGCATCGATCTGCATGCGAAGCCGGGCGATCGCGTCGTCGCCGGCCAGCCGCTCTTCACCCTCTCAGCCGCAGACGATGCCCGGTTCGGCAGGGCTCTCGACGCCCTCGATGGTTCGTGGGAGATCGGGGATGAGGCGCCGGTGACCGGCCCCATCGTCCGTGAGCGCATCACGGCGTGACGGCGGACCGCTAGCCTGAACTGAGCACATCCGCGACCGAGAGGATCACCATGTCGATCGATGCGAACGGCGACGTCACACTTCAGGGGATCTCCCTGCGGAGCCTTCCCAAGGTGTCGCTGCACGACCACCTCGACGGCGCGCTGCGGCCCGCCACGATCATCGAGCTCGCGGACGCGATCGGCCTGGAGATTCCGGAGTCCGACCCGAAGGCGCTGGGGTCGTGGTTCGCGAAGCAGAGCGATTCCGGTTCGCTGGTCGAGTACCTCAAGACGTTCGACCTCACGACCGCCGTGATGCAGACGCAGGAGGGCCTCACCCGTGTCGCACGGGAGTTCGTCCAGGACCTCGCCGCCGACGGCGTGATCTACGGCGAGGTGCGCTGGGCGCCCGAGCAGCACCTGGCTCGCGGCCTCACGCTCGAACAGACCGTGGAGGCGGTGCAGCAGGGCATCGAAGAGGGTGAGGACGCCGCGGACCGCTCGGGACGCAGCATCCGCGTCGGGCAGCTGATCACGGCGATGCGGCACACCGATCGTGCCCTCGAGATCGCCGAGCTCGCGGTCGACTTCCGCGGACGCGGTGCCGTGGGCTTCGACATCGCCGGTCCTGAGGACGGCTTCCCGCCGTCGAACCACCGCAAGGCGTTCGACTACCTCGCCGAGAACTTCTTCCCCGTCACCGTGCACGCGGGAGAGGCGGCGGGTCCCGCCTCCATCCGCTCGGCTCTGCTGGACGGGCGCGCGCTGCGACTCGGCCACGGTGTGCGCATCGCCGAAGACCTCGAGGTCATCACCCAGGAGGGCGACGAGGTGCAGGTGCAGTTCGGCGACCTCGCGCGCTGGGTCCGCGACCGCGAGATCCCGCTCGAGCTCTCGCCTTCGTCGAACCTGCAGACCGGGGCCATCGCCGCGTGGGGCAACACCATGGTGGACCACCCCTTCGACCTGCTCTACCAGCTCGGGTTCGCGGTGACCGTGAACGTCGACAACCGCACCATGAGCGCCACCTCTCTCACGCGTGAGCTCGCGCTGCTCGTCGAAGCGTTCGAGTACGACCTCGACGACCTCGAGACCTTCCAGTTCAACGCCGCCGCCGCGGCGTTCCTCCCCGTCGAGGAGCGTGAGGAGCTCGTGGAGATGATCGCCGAAGGCTTCGACGCCTGACCATGGCTTCCGGGGGGAAGAAGCGCCGCACGCGTGCCGCGATCATCATCAGCGCCGTCGTGGCGGTCGTCGTCGTCGGAGGAGGCGCTGCCGCCTTCGTCTGGCTGAACCGGGCGCCGGAGAACACGATTCCGAAGGCGCAGTCCGCCACGATCGAGCACCCGCTCACGCCGGCGGAGCAGATCGTGGCCGATGCGAACGATCCGCGCGCCTGTGCGGTGACATTCTCGGGCGACGGGGCTCCCGCCGACCCGATGCTGCAGTTCCAGGACGCCCTGTACCAGGGTCTTCCGATCCCGCAGCTGGAGGGCCGGGTGTTCGCCGGCTGGTACGCGACGGCGGCGGACGCCGGAGCGTCGACGGTCGCGGCCCGCGTGAACGGCGCCGACCCCGTGGTGTGCACAGACCAGCAGGTCGAGCTCTTCGCCGCCTGGAAGACGCCGGAGGAGAACGCGGCCGAGAACGTACGGGTCCCGATCCTCATGTACCACCAGTTCACGGCCGACCCCGAGGGGGAGAAGGGCTGGTTGCGCGGCAACTACGCGTACATCGGCGACTTCGATGCGCAGATGAACCACATCGCGACGACGGGCTTCTATCTGCCGACGTGGGACGAGCTCAGCGCCTTCATCGACGGTCGTCTCTCGCTGCCCGCCAAGAGCGTGATCATCACCGATGACGACGCCGACCAGTCGTGGTTCGATCTCGCGGTGCCGGTCGTGGACAAGTACAAGCTGCTCAGCACGTCGTTCATGATCACGTCCGCTCGGCAGGACCCGGCGCCGTCCATCTACGTGCAGCGCCGCTCGCACACGCATGACATGCACCAGGCGGGCGACAACGGCAAGGGGCGGATGGTCAACTGGACGGCCGATCAGATCGCGGCAGACCTGACGACGTCGGCTCAGATCCTCGGTGTGGGTCAGGTCGTGGCGTATCCGTACGGGCACTACAACGACACGACCAAGCAGGGTGTTGCGCAGGCCGGCTACGAGATGGGTCGCACCATCGAACCCGGATACGTCACGATCGGCACGGACAAGCTCGCCCTTCCCGTCGTGCGCATCGACTACGGCATGGGGCTGGACGCGCTGGTCTCGCGCATCGGCTGAGAGACGGTCGAGACGAGGCACGGCAGGATGGTCCCATGCCCTCCTCCTCAGAGTCCGCAGCGGAATCCGCCTCCGTCGTCATCGTCGGGCCGGCATCGTGGAACACGATCATCGTGCTGGATCGGCTTCCTGAGCCGGTGCCGCACATGCAGTTCGCCGAGGACACGTGGGAGACGGTCGGAGGGACCAGCGCGGGCAAGGCGCTCAGCCTGACCGCGCTGGGCCGGACCACGCGGCTGCATGCCATCTCCGGGACGGATATGGAGGGCGTGCGCGTGCGCGACGCATTGCGCGCCGCCGGCGTGCAGACCTCCTGGGACGACGGGGTCACCGAACGGCATCTGAACCTGATGACGCGTGAAGGCGGTCGCGTCTCGCTGTACCTGTCGACCCCGAGCACGGCCGAGGGCACGCGCGACGACCGGATGCGCGACCGGATGGTCGCTGCCGATGCGGTCGTGCTCGACCTCGCGGCGGAACCCCTGCGTCTGCTGCCTCTCGCCCGATCGACCGGCACACCGATCTGGGTGGATGTGCACGACTACGACGGCAGGGCGCAGTACCACCGGCCGTTCCTCGACGCCGCTGATGCGGTGTTCTGCAACGCCGACCGGCTGGACGACCCGGTCGTGTTCCTGCAGTCCCGCATCGCGGCGGGAGCGCGCCTGGCCGTGTGCACCCTGGGAGCGGAAGGGGCCATGGCGGTCGACGAGCACGGCGTGGTGCATCGGGTTCCTGCGGTGCCCGTCGAGGTCGTCGACACGAACGGCGCGGGTGATGCGTTCCTCGCGGGCGTGCTCGACGCGCGTCTCGACGGGGCGGGCGTCGCCACTGCGCTCGAGGCGGGGGCGCGTTCGGCGGCGGCGGTCCTGCGCACCCGGCACCTCCATCCGCTGCTCGACCCGGTCCTCGGGGCCGTGGGGAAGTGACGCTCAGGGCGAGAGCGGTGCGAGGAACCCGTCGGTCAGACGCGTGACCTCCGCGTGCATCTCGTCGTGCGAGATCGTCGGAGTGCCGTCGCCGTCCTGCGGTCCGTAGTCGCCGAAGGACGCGTGCGACGCCCCCTCGATCTCGACCATGTCGGCATCGGCGGGCAGCTGATCGCGCGCATCGGCGATCTTCTCGGGGGTGGACAACCCGTCTTCGCTGCCGGACAGGCTGAGGACGGGAAGCCCGCTGCCGGAGAGATCGTTCGCGCAGTAGGAGGCGAACAGGACGAGCGCATCGGCGTCGTCCGCGAGCTGGCACGCACGCACACCGCCCAGGGAGTGCCCGCCGACGCCCCAGACATCGACGTCGGGGGCCGCCGAGGTGAAGGCGTCGAGTCCGCGCGGGTCGAAGAACGCCAGGTTCAGCCACGGGCGTGTGATCACGACCGTGACCCCCTCTTCGGCCAGCCCCTGCAGGATCGCGGCATACGCCCACGGATCCACCTTGGCCCCGGGGATGAAGACGAGGCCGAGGTCCGATCTCCCGTCGGCGGGGGCGAGCACGATGCCCTGGTCGGCATCGGTCACGGTGATGGCGGGGTTCTCCCGCACGGAGGCGAGCGGCTCCGGCTCCGCCGCCATGACGCCGATCTGGGTCCAGGCGAGCACCCCGCCGACGGCGACGACCAACACGATCGCGACGCTCCACAGCACGCGCTTCAGGATCCGGCGGGGCTTCTTCTGCACGAGACAACGCTACTCCGCCCGGTCGACGATCGCTCGTCACCGAGAAGCGCTACGCCCGTGACTCCAGAATGCGCTTCTCGTTCCGGACGGCACCGCGGTAAGCGTCCTTGTTGACGTAGTAGGCCATCCGATCCAGGCCCAGGTAGCGGTAGCCGCCGGTCACATCGGGCCAGGGGATTCCCGTCACACGATCGCGGAATCGCGACGCGCGCTCCGGATCCTGCTCGACCGCGTTCAGGTAGGCCGCGAGCAGCTCCGCCTGCTCGTAGCGGCCCTGCCAGCCGATGCCCGAGGCCTCGATCATGCCCATCACGTAGAGGCCGTTGAACGAGGCGGGGAAGACGTTCAGGAACAGCCGTGGCGCGGCACCGCGCCAGTGCAGGTGGTCGCGGTCGACGAACGGATAGTCGAGGGTGTAGCCGGTGGCGAGCAGCACGAGGTCGTAGTCGTCGGCGCTGCCGTCACGGAAGTGCACGCTCGCGCCGCCGAAGCGCGAGACGTCGGGGCGGATGCGCAGATCGCCCTGCCCGAGGTGGTTCAGGACCATGGTGTTCACGATCGGGTGCGACTCGTAGATGCGGTAGTCGGGCTTCGGGAACCCGAACCGCGCGGGGTCGCCGGTGAAGGCCCGCAGCACACGACTGTCGATGGCCTGCTTGATGCGCGCGGGGAGCGGTCGCCCCTGGTTGAGAGTGTCGCTCGGCCGGCCGAACAGATACCGCGGAACGAAGTAGTACCCCCGGCGGACGCTCATGTCGACGGATACCGCATGATGCACGGCGTCGACCGCGATATCGCAGCCGGAGTTGCCCGCGCCGATCAGCAGCACGCGCCGGTCCTTCAGCTGCTCGGGCGACTTGTAGGCGTGCGTATGCAGCAGCTCGCCTGTGAACTCACCGGGGAATGCCGGGATGTTCGGCTCGGCGAGCGTCCCGTTCGCGAGAACGACGCCCGCGTACCAGTGCGTCTCGTCTCCCCTGGGGCCGGAACTGGTCAGATCCCAGCCGCCGTCGCGCGGCTCGAGACGCGCGACCCGCGTGTCGAAGCGGAAGAGGTCGGTGAGCCCGAAGTGCCGAGCATAGTCGTCGAAGTAGTCCCTGAGTGCCCGGTGTCCGGGGTAGTCGACTCGGGACCGCATGGGGAACTCGGTGAACTCGGTCGTCGTGCGGGAAGAGATGAGATGCGCGGACTCGTACATGGTGCTGCGGGGATTGCTGATGTCCCACAGCCCGCCGACGCCGTGCGAGGCCTCGTATCCGTCCACGGAGATCCCGCGCTTCTGCAGGGCACGCGCTGCGGCGAGACCGGACGGACCAGCGCCGATCACGGCATATCTGTTCATGTGGCTCCCGGACATCTGTGTGTTCTCGCACGTCGTCGTGCGCGAAACGCCCCCGCCCACCGATCGTATCGGCAGGCGGGGGCGTCGACGGGTCGCGGGTCAGGCCCTCTCGATGTGCTGCTGGCGGGCGGCGACGGCATTCCGGATCAGCGGGAACAGCGGATGCTCGGGGTCGAGGCCCGTCGTCCGCGTGGTGAACCCTGCTGCGTCCTCCTCGCGCAGCAGCTGCTGCAGCTCGACCGACTGCTCGTCGGCCGGGTCGTCGAACTCGAGCGCTGCCGAGACGGCGGCGACCAGGGCCTCGGTGGACAGTCCGCGCTCCGCGGCCATGGCTGCGGGTCCCACGAAGCGCTCGTGACGCGAGATCTTGCGCAGCGGCTGACGTCCGACCCGCTGTACGGTGTCGACGAGTGCGGGGTTGCGGAACCGGTCGAGGATCTTCGCGCGATAGGCGGCGAGATCCTCCGGGTCCAAGCCGTGCTCGGCGACCAGCACGGCCGACGTCTCTTCGAGGGCCGCCGAGACGCTCGCGGCGATCGTCGGATCGGCCAGGGCATCCGAGATGCGCTCGATGCCCGCACGGGCACCGAAGTACGCCGTCGCCGCATGCCCCGTATTCACGGTGAACAGCTTGCGCTCGATGTACGGCGCCAGGTCGTCGACGAAGTGCGCGCCGGGGATTCTCGGCAGCTCTCCGCCGAACGGTCCCGACTCGATCGCCCATTCGAAGTAGGGCTCGACCGTCACGTCGACGCCCGATCCCTCCGGCTGTGCCGGCACGATACGGTCGACCGCCGTGTTCGCGAAGACCGCTCTGGCCAGCAGTGTGTCGGCATCCGCCCCTGCGGCCGCGGCGATCTCACGACGCAGCAGGTCGGTGGCGCCGATCGCGTTCTCGCACGCCATCACCTGCAGCGGTGCGGCGGCGGGGGAGCGCAGGGCCAGTCCCGCGACGATCGACGGGGCCACGAACCGCAGCACCGTCGGTCCGACGGCGGTGGTGACGACGTCGGCCGACGCCACCTCTTCCGCCACTGCGGCGGGGTGCGTCCGGCTGTTCACGGCACGGAAGCCGGTGACGACGTGATCGGTCCCTCCGGGGCCGGCCTCGTGCACGGTGTACGAGTCGACCGCGTTGATCGCGTCGACCAGCGCGTCGGCGACGTCCGAGAAGACGACCTCGTACCCGCCCTCGCGCAGCAACAGACCGACGAATCCGCGCCCGATGTTGCCTGCCCCGAAGTGGACCGCCTTCATCCCTCGTTCACCTCCGAGAGGAGGGCGTAGAGCTCCTCCGGGGTCTGCGCAGCGGAGAGCCGGGCCACGTCGTCCTCCTCGGAGAACAGGATCGCGATCCGGGAGAGGATCTCCAGGTGCTCGTCACCCACGCCGGCGATGCCGATCACGAACGTCGCAGGGTCACCCGACCAGTCGACACCGCCGTCATAGCGGACGACCGACAGGGCCGACGCGAGGATCGTGTCCTTCGCGTCGTTGGTGCCGTGCGGAATCGCCAGCCCGTTGCCCATGAAGGTCGAGACGGTCTCCTCGCGCTGCCGCATCGCGTCGACGTAGGCCGGGGTGACGGCTCCGGCCGCGACGAGGATGTCGGTCGCCTCCTGGAGGGCCTCGTCGCGCGACGCCCCTACGGGGTGGATGCGGACCTGTTCGGGGGTGAGAACGCTCATTCGCTTTCCTTTCGCTGTTCACGCACCATCTCGACGACCTCTTCGTACTTGGGTGAGTTCATGAAGTTGTCGACCGACACGTGGACCGAGTTCGGCGACTTCGCTTCGGCGCGCTCGGTGAGCTGCTGCTGCGTGATCACCACGTCGGCTGTTCCGTCGAGGTTCGCGATCGCCTGGTTGGTGACCGTGATGTCCTCGATGCCGGCCTTCTTCAGCTTGTTGCGCAGCACACTGGCGCCCATGGCGGATGAGCCCATGCCGGCGTCGCACGCGAACACGATGCGCTCGATCGGCGCGGCGGCGATCACCGTCGTGCTCGCGGCGGCAGCCGCCTCGGGGGATGAGGTCGCGGTCGACGTGCGCAGCGCGTCCATCGCGGCCGACGACTTGCCCTTGTTCGCCTCGGTCTGGGCGATCGCGGCACCGAAGGTGTCACCCTCGGCCTCCAGATCGCGCTTGCGGGAGGCCCGCAGGATCACACCGGTGATGAGGAAGGTGACGGTGGCGGCGATGATCACCGACAGGTACACGACCAGCAGGTTGCCGACGCCGGGTCCGATGGCGGCCGCGGTCACGGCGATGATGCTCCCCGGTGCGGCCGGGAATGCCAGACCGCCGCCGAGCACCATGTTCGTGGTGACTCCGGCCGCGCCACCCGCGATGAGCGCGAGGATCGTGGTCGGCTTGCTCAGCGCGTACGGGAAGTAGATCTCGTGGATGCCGCCGAAGAACTGGATGATCGCCGCACCCGGTGCGGAGGCCTTCGCCGCGCCGACGCCGAAGAACGTGAAGGCGAGCAGCAGTCCGAGGCCGGGGCCGGGGTTCGCTTCGATGAGGAAGAGGATCGACTTGCCGGTCTCCGCCGCCTGCTCGATCCCGAGCGGGGTGAAGACGCCGTGGTTGATGGCGTTGTTCAGGAACAGCACCTTCGCCGGCTCGACGATGATCGACACCAGCGGCAGCAGGTTCAGCGAGACGAGCCAGTCGACAGCGCCACCGAGGACGGTGCTGATGCCGAGCATGACGGGACCGAACGCGAAGAAGCCGACGATCGCGAGGAGCATGCCGAGGATGCCGGCGGAGAAATTGTTCACCAGCATCTCGAAACCGGGGCGGATCTTGCCCTCCCACAGCCGGTCCATCTGCTTGGTGATCCACGCGGCGACCGGGCCCATGATCATGGCGCCCAGGAACATCGGGATGTTGGTGCCGACGATCACACCGACGGTGGCGATGGTGGCCACCACACCGCCGCGCTCGCCGTAGACCATGCGGCCGGCCGTGTTCGCGATCAGCAGCGGCAGCAGGTACGTGACCATCGGTCCGACGAGGCCGACGTAGGCGAGGATGTTCCCGTTGTCACCCTCGGCGACCGCGGTCATGGCACCCTGCCACCCGATGATGGCGGAGTCGCCGCCCCCGCCGATGATCTCGGACACGCCGGCCCAGTGCCAGCCGAAAGGGCTGTCCGCGCCGAAGAACCCGGCCGGGATGAAGAGCATCGTGATGAAGCCCCAGGCGATGAAGGCCGCGATGTTGGGCATGATCATGCCCGAGAGGAATGTGCCGAAGCGCTGCACTCCTACGCGGAGGCCGCCGGGTCTGGTGGCGGCAGGTGACGTCGTCGTCATGATGTCGTCTCTTTCTTGTGGAGGGGGAGTTCCGCGGCGAGCGTCGCCACGGCGGTTCGGGCGGAGGAGGCATCGTCGGCAGCCAGGGCGGCCTGCGCGAGGCTCCGCGCCTCGGACGGGGTGCGCTCGGACAGCGCGTGTCGTACGTCGGCGAGGGCCGACGGTGCCATCGAGAGGCTGGTCGCGCCGAGCCCGACCAGCACCACGGCGAGGAGAGGGTCGGCCGCGGCCTCGCCGCAGATCCCGACGGGCTTGCCGAGACGTGCGCCCGCATCGCCGACCTCGCGCACCAGGCGCAGGACGGCGGGGTGCCAGGGGTCCTGGAAGCCGGCGACCGAGCCGAGCATGCGGTCGGCAGCCATCGTGTACTGCGTGAGGTCGTTGGTACCGATCGACGCGAAGTCCGCATGGGCGAGCACGCGGTCGGCGAGCAGGGCGCTCGCCGGGATCTCGACCATGACGCCGGCGGTCTTCAGCCCGTATTCCCGAGCGAGGCCGGTGAAGTAGATCGTCTCCTCGACCGTCGCCACCATGGGGGCCATCACCCAGAGGTCCGCCTCCGTCTGGGCGTCGGCTTCCGCAAGCGCGGTGAGCTGCTCGCGCAGGATGTCCTCGCTCGCCCGCAGCGCCCGCAGGCCCCGAAGACCGAGAGCCGGGTTCTCCTCGTGCGCGTCGTTGAGGAACGCCAGCGGCTTGTCGGCGCCCGCATCCAGCATCCGGACCACGACCTTCTTGCCGGGGAACGCCGCCAGCAGTTCGCGATACGACTCGCGCTGCTGCGCGATGGTGGGTGCCTGCGCCGAGGACAGGAACAGGAACTCGGTGCGGAACAGCCCGACGCCCTCGGCCCCCCGAACGACCGCATCGGCCGCGTCTGCAGGCTTCCCCAGATTCGCGAGCAGCGCGACAGGCGTGCCGTCGGCGAGAGCGCCGGGAGTGGGTGGGGCCGCGTCGGCCGACTGGCGAGCGGCTGCGCGCTCCGTGGCTCGGGCCTTCTCGTCATCCGTCGGTTCGCGTGTGACGACGCCGCTGGCCGCGTCGACGATCACGGTCTCGCCGGTGGTGAGCATCTCGCCGTCGGCGACCCCGACGATCGCGACGATGCCTTTCTCCCGCGCGAGGATCGCGGTGTGGGATGTCGGGCCGCCATCGGTGGTGATCAGCGCGAGCACCTGGTCCAGATCGAGGAGCGCCGTGTCGGCGGGGGCGAGGTCGCGCGCGACCAGGACGAACGGGTGTCCCGGGTTCGGAACGCCGGGGGCGTCGACGCCGCGGAGGCGGGCGAGCACGCGCTGCGCGATGTCGTCGAGGTCGGCTGCGCGCTCGCCGAGGTAGCCGCCGACGGCTTCGAGCGTGGCGCGGAATCCGGCGAACGCATCGTGCACAGCCCATTCGGCCGTCGCACCCGCGTCGATCCGGGTGTCGACCTCGTCCTGGAGAGTCGGGTCCTCGGCGATCATGGCCTGCGCCTCGAGCACCTCCTGCGCGGATCCGCCGGCGGCCTCGCCCCGTTCGTTCAGCTCGTTCGCAACGGTGGAGACGGCGTCGCGGACTCGGGCGCGTTCGACGTCCGCGCCCGCGGTGCTGGGCGTGTTCTCCGGAGCGGGCATCGCCTCGGCCATGCGGACGATCGGGCCCTGGGCGACCCCGAGACCGATCCCCACTCCCCGGAGCTCGCTCATGCGGAGTCCTGATCGTGGTCGGTGGTGAGGAGTTCGGTGAGCGTGTCGAGCACGTTCTCGGCGCCTTCGCCGTCGGCCGTGAGCGTCACGTAGTCGCCGTGCTCGACGGCCAGGGCGATGACCCCGAGGATGCTCGCCGCGTTGACCGGCTTGCCCGAGTCCTTGGCGATCGTCACGGCGATGCCGGAATCCTTCGCGGCCTGCGCGAAGAGCTTCGCGGGGCGGGCGTGCAATCCGTGCGAGGAGCCGATCCGAACAGTGCGGGTGGCGGTCATGATGTTCCTTTCGGGGTTTCGCCGGCGGCGGCGAGGATCGATCGGGCGAGGTCGAGCGTGCGCGAGCCGTCGAGATCGGCGAAGACGTCGTCCGGAAGCACCGCGACGGGCGCGCTCGCACCTTCGCGGATGGCGTCGAGGCGGTCGCTCAGATGAGGGCCGACGAGGACGAGGTCATGGTCGGATCCGGCGACGGAGCTCTCCATACCGGCCGCCGCGTCCCAATCGAGACTGGCCGCGGCTGCCGCACGGCGGAGCCGCTGCGCGACGAACGTGCTCGATGCTCCCGCACCGCACACCACGAGAATCCTCATCGATGCCCACCCTTCCTGAGAACAGTCTGGGAACGGTGGAGGGGTGCGCGCCAACACGTTCCTTTCCGCCCCCGCGGAACAGGCCCTTCCGCCCGAGGGCGCCGGGCACCTGACATCATGGAGAACACGTCGAGACAGTGCGGTCAGCACGCGGAAGGGGAGGATCATGTCGCGCCAGCGCCAGGACCAGCTCCTCGCGGCGTTGCTGCGCCAGGAGGGGTGGGCGACGGCGGCGAGCCTCGCCGACCTGATGGGCGTCACCCCGCGCAGCATCCGCTCCTATGTCGCGGCGCTGAACGCCCGCACGCCCGGGGCCGCGGTGATCGAGTCGGGTCCTGCGGGCTACCGTGCCGGATCCGGCGCCCGTGGCGCGCTGCGGATGCGCCAGACGGGGGATTCCGCACCCCGTGACCGTCTGCACACCCTGGTACGGCTCCTGCTCGACGAGCACGGAGGCATCGACGTGTTCGACACCGCCGAGGATCTGCACGTCAGTGAAGCGACGCTCGAAGCCGACCTGGTGCGCGTGCGGGGTCTGCTCGACGGCACGGACCTGGTGCTCGAGCGCGAGCGCGAGACCGTGCGACTGCGCGGCAACGAGACGGCGCAGCGCCGCCTGCTCAGCAGACTCGCCCACGACGAGATGGACGACGCCTCGTTCCATCCGGAGACGTTCCGCCGGGCGCTCTCCGGATCGGCGGTGGCCGCAAGCGCGGTCGGGCCGTTCAAGTCCGCGCTCGTGCGCGAACTCGGCGAACTCGGCTACTACGTGAACGAACTCGCGATCTCCGATGTGCTGCTGCACATCGCGATCGCCGCCGAGCGGGTCGCCGCTGGACACACCCTCGAATCGACCCCGGCGGGCACCCGAGAGGAGATCCCGCGCGTCGGGAGCGTTATCGCCCGCCTCGCCTTCGAGCATTTCTCCGTGGTCCTCGGCGAGGGGGACAGCGGTCATCTCGCATCCCTCGTGCTCACCCGCATCGTCGCGCCGGGCGAGGACGCGACGCGTGAGGTCGCCCGCAGCGGCGTGGATCCGAAAGTCGAGGCCGCGGTACGCGCGGAGATCGCCCGAGCGGCGGAGGACTTCCAGGTCGACCTCGTCGACGAGACCTTCGTGCTGCGTCTCGCCCTGCACGTGCAGAATCTGCTGCGCCGCGCCGAAGAGAGCGCCCTCACCCGCAATCCGCTCACCCGGTCGCTGAAGACGACGTACCCGATGATCTTCGAGGTGGCCGTCTCGATCGCCAGCGGCCTGCACGACCGGGTCGGCACACCCATCCACGACGACGAGATCGCCTACATCGCCATGCACGTGGGTGGGCGTCTCGAACGCAGCCGCAAGGCCGAGTCGATCCTCACCGCCACCATCGTCTGCCCGGGCTATCACGAGTTGCATGAGCTGCTCCGCTCCAGCGTCGACCGCTCCCTGGGGTCGGCGATCGAGGTCACGACCGTCGTGACCAATGTCGATCCCGACTGGGCGTCCTTCGACACCGACCTCGTGCTCAGCACGATCGAACCGGGGTCGTCCGGCGACCGATTCGTGCGCATCCAGCCGTTCCTGACCGACGCCGACGTCGACCGGATCCAGCAGGCGGCCGCCCGGGTGCGCCGAGGGCGACGTCTCACGCGGCTCCGTGGCGAACTCGCCCGCTACTTCCTCGCCGACGCGTACGTGTTCCCGCTTCCCGATGAGGGGGAGGAGACGATCATCCGTCGTCTCGGCGGTCTCCTGGTGCAGGCCGGCCTGATCGGCGAGGACTACGTCGAGAACACCATCGTGCGGGAGCGGATGTCGTCGACGGCGTTCACCGATGCACTCGCCGTCCCCCACGCACTCCAGATGACCGCCACCCGCACCGCGATCGCCATCGGCGTCGCGGACGGCTCAGCGGCCTGGGGCGGCGGACGCGTGCAGGTCGTCGCGCTCGCCGCGTTCAGCGAGAGCGATCGTGCGGCGTTCCAGACCGTGTTCGAACAGCTCGTCGAAGTGTTCAGCGAACGCGAGAGCGTGCAGCGGATCGTCCGGAAGGGAACGACGTTCGAGGCGTTCCTCGATGAGCTCGTCGCTGTGATCGACGGCTGACGGCGCAGCGGTCACCCGCGGGGAGCGAGTACCTCCGCGAGCTGGTCGAGAACGGCCTCCGCCGTCGCGGAGGGCGCCGTCTCGATCACCACGGAGTCCCCGGAGGCGATCCCCAGGTCCATGACCGCCAGCACGCTCGTCAGATCGACGGTCGTGCCGTCGGCCGTGCGCAGGGTGACCGGAGCGTCGTGCGACTGCGCGAGTCGCACGAGCTCGGCCACCGGACGCGCGTGAACCCCGTTGTGCGCGCTGACGATGAGGCTTCGGACCGGCATGCTCAGGAGCGTTCGTCGAGGAGGGCGCGGACGCCCGCTTCGAGCTCCGCGACGGCGTCACGTGCGCTCTCGGCCGACTCCGCCCTCGCATCGATGTAGACCTTCAGCTTGGGCTCGGTCCCGCTGGGGCGCACGATCACACGGGAGCCGTCGCCGAGACGGTACCGCAGCACGTCTCCGGAGGGCTGACCCGGTGCGGCCTGCAGCAGGTCCTCGGCCGAGGCGATCGATCGGCCGCCGATGTGCGTCGGCGGGAGTGTGCGCAGCGCGAGCATCACGGAGCCGATGACGGCGAGGTCCTCGACCCGCACCGACACCTGACCGCTCGCGAAATGCCCGTACGTCTCACCCAGCTCGTCGAGCAGATCGACGAGCGTGGCTCCGCGATCGCGGGCCTCGGCGGCAAGGCCGAGGATGGCGACGGCCGCCGACACCCCGTCCTTGTCGCGCACGGTCTCCGGATTCACGAGGTAGCCGAGAGCCTCTTCGAAGCCGAAGACGATACCCGGTGCCCGGGAGATCCATTTGAAGCCGGTGAGGGTCTCGTGGAAGTCCAACCCGTGATGCGCGGCGACGGCGCCGAGGCCGGGGGAGGAGACGAGAGAGCAGGCGAGCGAGGCGCCCGGTGTGCCGGCCGCCGCGCGTGCGGCTCTCGCGCCGAGCAGGAGACCGACCTCGTTGCCGGTGAGACGACGCCAGCCGTCGGGGGCGGAGTCGTCGGGGACCGCGACGGCCAGTCGATCCGCATCGGGGTCGTTCGCCAGGATGAAGTCGGCCTTCACTCGTCGGGCTCGCGCGAACGCGAGATCCATCGCCCCCGGTTCTTCCGGATTCGGGAACGACACGGTGCGGAACGTGGCGTCGGGGGTGAGCTGCTCGTCGACGACGAACGGCTGCGGGTATCCCGCTTCCTTGACGATGCGGGACAGCGTCTCCCAGCCGACCCCGTGCATCGCGGTGTACACCCACCGCATCCCGGTCGTCCCGGCGGGTGCTGGCGCCACGGCCACGGTTGCCGCGATGTAGGCGTCGACGACCTCTTCGCCGGCCGTCTCATACTCGGTGGAGCGCGGCAACGTGGTGATGGAGCCCGCGTCGGCGATGCGCTGGATGTGCGCGGCGATCTCGGCGTCCGCCGGGGCGACGATCTGGGACCCCTGGTCGGCGCCACCGAGGTACACCTTGTAACCGTTGTCGTTCGGCGGGTTGTGGCTCGCCGTCACCATCACGCCGGCATCGGCGCCGAAGTGGCGCACGGCGAAGGCGAGGACGGGCGTCGGGAGCAGGCGGGGAAGCAGGATCGCCCGCAGACCGGCTCCGGCGAACAGCTCGGCGGAGTCCGTCGCGAACACGCGGGAGTTCCGGCGCCCGTCGTAGCCGATCACGACCGTCGGGGTCGCGCCGTGCGACTTCTCGCGCAGGTAGGCGGCGAAGCCGGCTGCGGCCTGGCCGACGAGAACCCGGTTCATCCGGTTGCTGCCGGCGCCGAGTTCGCCGCGGAGACCCGCGGTTCCGAAGGCGAGGCGAGTGCGGAAGCGGTCGTCGAGGTCGGCGACGGCCTCTCGGTCGCCGGCGGCCGCACGTGTGATCACGCCGGCCAGCTCGTCGCGCGTCTGCGGATCCGGGTCCTGTCGCAACCAGGCGCGGGCCTGGGCGAGCCGCTCGTCGCTCACAGGGCCTCGACCACCCTGGCCAGAAGCGCGGAGATCACCGGCTCGGCCTCGCGCCCGGCCTCGATCACCTCGGCATGGCTGAGCGGTGTCTGCTGGATGCCGGCGGCGAGGTTGGTGATGAGCGAGAACCCGAGGATCTCCATGCCGGCCTCGCGGGCGGCGATCGCCTCGAGCGCGGTCGACATGCCCACGATGTGGCCACCGATGTGCTTCGCCATCTGCACCTCCGCCGGGGTCTCGTAGTGGGGGCCGCGGAACTGCGTGTAGACGCCCTCGTCGAGCATCGGGTCGATCGTCCGGGCGATCTCGCGCAGACGCTTCGAGTAGAGGTCGGTGAGGTCGACGAACGTGGCGCCCTCGAGCGGAGAGTCGGCGGTGAGGTTGATGTGGTCGCTGATGAGCACGGGCTGACCGGGCGTCCACGTCTCGCGGATGCCGCCGGCGCCGTTCGTGAGCACCATGATCTTGGCGCCTGTCGCGGCGGCGGTGCGCACGCTGTGCACGACACGGCGCACACCGTGGGCTTCGTAGTAGTGGGTGCGCGCGCCGATGACGAGGACGTTCTTGCCGTCGGGGGTGCGGATGCTGCGCAGCGTACCGACGTGTCCTTCGAGCGCGGGCTTGGAGAAGCCGGTGACCTCGGTCGCGGGGATCGTCGCCACGGTCTCGCCGATGATGTCCGCGGCCTTGCCCCAGCCGCTGCCGAGGGTGAGGGCGATGTCGTGCTTCTCGACGCCGGTCAGACGGGCGATGTCGGCGGCGGCCTGTGCGGCGACCTCGAAGGGGTTCGCGGTCGGGTCGTCGAGGGGGTTGCTGTGCGTTTCGGGCATGGATCCACTCTAGGAAGGTGCAGGCTCGGGTGCCAGGATTGCGCGAGAATGGATTCCATGTCTTCCACCACTTTCGAGCGCACTCAGCGCGTCGCCGTCCTCGGCGGCGGTCCCGGCGGCTACGAGGCGGCCCTCGCGGCAGCCCAGTTGGGGGCCGAGGTCACCCTGGTCGAGCGCGTGGGAGTCGGCGGATCCGCCGTCCTCACCGACGTCGTGCCCTCGAAGAGCCTGATCGCCACCGCCGATGCGGCCGTCGCCATCTCCGAGGCGAGCGACCTCGGGGTCAACTTCTACGCCAAGGGCGACCACTCGCGACCCCTCAAGCCCGAGATCGCGATCAACCTCGCCGCCGTGAACAAGCGGCTCCTCGCGCTGGCGGGTCAGCAGTCCGAGGACATGCGTGCGACGCTCCTCGAAGCCGGCGTACGCATCCTCTCCGGTCACGGTCGCCTCGAAGGGCCCACCGCGATCATCGTCTCGACGGGCCAGGGCGGGACCGACTTCGACCGGGTCGAGGCCGACACGATCATCGTGGCGGTCGGTGCCTCTCCGCGCGAGCTGGACTCGGCCAAGCCCGACGGCAAGCGCATCCTGACGTGGACGCAGCTGTACGACATGAAGGCGCTCCCCGAGCACCTCATCGTGGTCGGTTCCGGTGTCACCGGTGCGGAGTTCGCCTCCGCCTACATGAACCTCGGTGCCAAGGTGACCTTGATCTCCAGCCGCGAGCAGGTGCTCCCTGGCGAGGACAAGGATGCGGCGAGCGTTCTGGAGAAGGTCTTCAAGCGCGGGGGCATGCAGGTGCTCTCCAAGTCCCGTGCCGACCGCGTCGAGGTCACGGATGACGGGGTCACGGTCACCCTGTCGGACGGGCGCACGGTCGATGGCAGCCACTGCCTGATGGCGGTCGGTTCCATCCCGAACACCGCGGGCATCGGTCTGGAGGAGGCGGGTGTCGAGCTCGACGAGTCGGGACACGTGCGGGTGAACCGGGTCGCGCGCACCTCGGTCCCCAACGTGTACGCGGTCGGCGACTGCACGAACTTCTTCCCGCTGGCCTCGGTCGCCTCGATGCAGGGGCGCACGGCCGTCTTCCACGCCCTCGGCGACATCGTCATCCCGCTCGAACAGATCAAGATCACCTCGAACATCTTCACCGCGCCCGAGATCGCCACGGTCGGCTACGGCGAGAAGGACGTCGAGGACGGTGTGGCCGACGGCCTGGTCTACAAGCTCCCGCTCGCGGCGAACCCGCGCGCGAAGATGATGGGCATCAAGGACGGCTTCGTCAAGCTCATCGCCCGCAAGGGATCGGGCACCGTGATCGGCGGCGTGATCGTGGCGCCGAAGGCATCGGAGCTGATCTACCCGATCGCGGTCGCCGTCGAACGCCGTCTCACGGTCGACCAGGTCTCGCGGGTCTTCGCGGCATACCCCTCGCTCTCCAGCAGCATCACCGATGCGAGCAGGGCGATGCATCTCGTGAACATCTCCTGATCCCGGGAGAGATGCGGAAAGGGCGCCCCCCCC